>JAEUWE010000389.1 GCA_016791465.1 Pseudobdellovibrionaceae bacterium | reverse complement strand
ATTCCTGCATTGACCGGCGCTGTCTTGCGGACGATTCGATACGGGGCAAAGATTGAACTCTTCTCTTTGCCATTTTTTGGACCGGCGGTTCGAGCCGCTGGGTGTTTGCCAATTGCGCGAAACAATCGCCGCGAGGTTCTCAAGATCTATCGTGAAGCGTCGGGGCGTTTGAACAAGGGGATCTTTTTTGCCTTGGCTCCAGAAGGCACGCGCCAGGAGAAACCTGAGATCGGCGTCTTTAAGCGCGGACCTTTTATTTTTGCATCGAGTAGCGATGTGCCGGTCGTGCCGGTGGTGATCGAAGGAGCTGACCGTGTCCTTGGGAAAGGGCAGGCTTTCGCCAACGTGCATGCCCTGGTCTCAACGATTCAGATTCGATTTTTGCCGCCGCTTCGCGCTCTGCAGAAACCCGTTGCGATCGGCGATGAGTTGCCGACTGAAGTTGTGACCGATCTGACTGATCGAACGCGAGCGGCAATTGTTGACTGCTATGAAGCGATTAGAGTTCGACCGTAAAATTTGCGCCGCGATCTTTGGTCGAGACGACAACCGGCTTCGTGCGGCCGAGATCAAGAGTCAGTCTAATTTTCTGACCTGAGTCGTCGATCATCTCGAGGGCTGATAGTCGCATGCGATTGGGAGGCATTCCTGTTTTTGTTTTAATAGACTGGACCAGGCGGTCCCAGCGAATCCACTCGCTGAAGGTTCGGCCCTGATCGGTCGAGAGAAAAGGGCCGACAAAGAGTGCGAGTTTTTCTGGTGAAGAGCCGGTGATTGCGACGGGAAAGTTTTTTTCTTCAAAACTCGAAATTTTCTTCCAGGTCTTGCCGTCAGTTGTTTGGAAAACACCTTTTGCGCTGGCGATTTTAAATCCTGGAATCGAGTGGCTTGCGGCGAGATCAAAGAGACTGCGCGAGACAAGCTCTTGGGTTGAAAGTGTCATCGGCGGGGCGGCCGGTTCGGTGTCGTGGCTGTCGGTGATTGGCCACCAAAGGGCGCCGTGGTCGGGAACGCGAACCTGACCCCATTTCAGATACTGACTGCCAAGGACGTGAAGGGCCTCAGTGCCTGAGAGCAGTGTGACGACGTTGGCATCTGGAAGAGGAGCACTTCGGAGTTCAAGACCTGCAAAGAGAGGGCGAACATTTTCGCCGATCGATTTGCCGTTTGTCGAAATTAAATCGGAGCTGAGCCAGACATTTTTTCTTTCAATCCAACCGGTTTGGATCTCGATCCCAAGACTCATTTGTCGAGTGTCGATTTGAACCTCGAGCCAGCGGCCATCGGCGCTGACCACATTCACTTCGCGATGAGGATCTAAACTCTCAATCGGCTTCACTTTGAGGTTTGGCTGCAGGCGAATCGGTGTTGACTGAATCACATACGCTTTCTCGACTTGGCTGCCCGGGTCACGGGTGAGCGCTTCGTTGAGAATCCAGGAGTCTCTGCTGAGTTCTTTATTGGGTGAGTTTTCACCAAGCACTCGAACACGTGACCAGGAACCTGCCCGTTCAAGGATAATAACTTGCGCATCCTTTGGAATGCGGCCGCCGCGGAGACTGTCGATTGATGCATTTGAACGATCGGGCTCGTTTCGAGTGAGTCGTGCGATGGAACTTAGGCGCAGCTGCGTTAAAACATGATCTTCCGCGATCCAGCCGTAAACGGTTCGATGGTCATTCGTTTTGGTCCAAACTCGAAACCAGCGCTGGAGCTGAACATCTTTCGTGCGGGCTTCAAGCCATGGGCGCGCGTATTGCCCAGAGGCAAAGCGACTCTCAGGTTTTAGATAGACGGGCGTAGCGGCTTCGGCTGCTGGCCCCAAGCAGGCAGAGAAAAGTGCTGCCGCAACGGTCGTGAGCAACGGCGTTCGGTGGAAGCGTGCGGCCAGTTTTGTTTCAAGAGGTAAATTCACCATTTACGCTTCTATTCTCACTCGTTAATCTCATTTTAGATGGTCCTGATTTTAAAGCTTCGTCACAAAGTACAGCAGTGGCTCCATTTACGTCTCGTTCGAGCGCTTTCGCATATGGCGCTGCCGAGACGATCGTCGAGCTTTTGTGCGGTCGCGATCATTTCAGGACTCGCTTTCTCAGTTGCCGCTCATGCCGAGGTGCTTGGCGAGCCGCGCTGGCTTGCTCCATGGGTTGAGACGAGTCTTCGTTACTCTGAACCACGCAATGGCGAGTTTCAGCTCGCCGGCGCGCGGTTTGGAGGACGCTGGGAGGGGGCGCTTGATCTTTCGAGTCGCTTCTCGAATCGTATCGAGGCACAGGTATCGATTGGTACTCGGAGTCTGATCGCGCGACCAACGCGCTATGCGCCGCTCTCGGGCGATGAGCGCGGCAGCGATCCGGCTCTTGTTGACGCCTTCGCGGGGCTTGAGGGCGATTGGGGGCATTTTCGGATCGGACTTGTGCCCGTGCTTTTTGGTTTAGAAGAGGGCGACGAGTCTGCTCGCGATTGGGTGCGGCCATTAGTGATGCGTCAGGGAATTCTCGCGGCTCGCGATCTTGGTTTTTTCTATCAAGTCGATGCCGGTGGTTTTGAATCATCGTGGCTCGTCCATAACGGCGAGGCTGGCGACGATCGCGATCGCGAAATGTGGGCAACGGCTCGCACCGAATACAAGATTCGCAGTACCCGCGGACAGCTGCGCGTCGGTTTAAGTGGACAGGCGGGGCGCACGGCCGTTTCGTCGACCCATCCGACGGGCACGACGGCGACAGCGACTGAGCTGGACGCGGACAAGTCTTCCCGTATCCGCTATGGAGGATTTCATATTCGTTCGGAGTGGGAGATCGGGGAGGGCGAGCGCGGCACCGCTGCTGGGCGACGATTGGCTGTGGAATTTGAATCCATCGCTGGGGAAATTCAGCAAGATGTTCTGACGCGACGTTCTCGAATGGCCCGCTTTGATCTGACCTACGAACCGCTCAACCGTACCGCGTTACTTTTGCGCTACGACGCGATGGACCCTGATACTCAGGCGTCTGCTGACTTGGTGCAGGAGATGACGTTCGGCGCGCAGTTCTATCTGCTGCGCGGCGACTTTAAACGAGCTTTCCGCCTCTTGTTTTTAGGTACAAAAGAGATGCTCGAGGGTCGAAGCATTGACCAGCATCGGTTTGAGTTGGCGTTTCGCTTTTCTCCCGAAAACTAATATGTCAGGATGGGCCTTTCTCATTTTAGATCTAGTTTCGAGGAGGGGGCATGATTTCGAAAATCGGTGTGGTTGGTGCAGGGCAGATGGGGAACGGCATCGCGCAGGTTGCGGCAGGTGTTGGATTTTCAGTTGTCATGACGGATGTATCAAGCGCTCAGCTTGAGCGCGGTTTGCAAACGATCGCTGCAAGCTGTGATCGCCTCATAAAAAAAGAGAAGATGACTGATGCAGAAAAGAAGGCGCTCCTCGGTCGCATTCAAACGGGGACTTCGCTTGATGCACTCAAGGACTGTGAGCTCGTTATCGAAGCAGCAACGGAGAATATTGATCTTAAGCTAAAGATTTTCTCCGAGCTTGATCGCGTCGTGAATCCGCAGGCGCTCCTATGTTCGAACACGTCGTCAATTTCGATTACAAAAATCGCAGGCGCCACAAAGCGACCTGAAAAAGTCGCCGGAATGCATTTTATGAACCCCGTTCCACTCATGACCTTGGTTGAAGGCATTCGGGGCTTGCAGACAGCCGATGAGACCTTTAAGGCGGTTGCCGCTGTCGCTGAAAAAATGGGTAAAGTCTTTATCGAGGGCCGCGACATGCCGGGCTTTATCGTCAATCGTATCTTGATGCCGATGATCAATGAGGCCTTCTATGCTCTCTATGAGGGTATCGCGTCGCCAAAGGGAATTGATGAGGCGATGAAACTTGGAACCAATCAACCCATGGGACCGCTGACTCTTGCGGACTTCATCGGTCTTGACACCTGCCTTGCGATTATGAACGTACTGCACGACGGTCTGGGCGATTCGAAGTATCGCCCGTGCCCGCTGCTTGTGAAGTATGTCGAAGCGGGCTGGATGGGGCGCAAATCAGGGCGTGGGGTTTACTCCTACTAAACTGCCTTAAACTGGCCCACAATCGTGTGGATGCCGCTTGTCATCGACGAGCGTCAGTTCGATGAGCGACCTATTCAAGACAGAAATCTCGAAGTCTTAAATGGCTATTGATTGGGAGGCGCATGATCCGGCATTCGGAGCCGTCGACCGTAACAGAAGCCGTATGGCCAATCGAGCGCTGTTTTTGTTGTGGCATGAGTAGGTTGATACTGATGTCGAGAGCAGACAAAGCAGTCGTGAGGCGATCGAAAGGAATTTTTCTTTTTTCCAAAAACCATAATCACGGTTATCAGTCGAAAATTACCCGAGTGGACTGTTATTTGAGATATCGGGCGTTGAACGAACCCCTACTCGGCACGAGTGATTCAAACCCGAGGCAAATCGCGTCGGGCTTTTGGTCTGCTGGGCGGAGACGTGTTGTTTTTGAAAACCCACACGATTGTGGGCCAGTTTAGATGGCGCCGATGTAGCCATTCTCCGCAAGCATCTGACCCATCTGAACGTATGAACTATCTCCGCGAGGCGGAGCGAAGGTCCCAAGGCCATCGACGTAGCGGTTAAACATGCAGAAGGCGGCGGCGATCAGGACGGTGTCGTGGATATCGTGTTCTGTCGCTCCGAGGCGAATGGCGGCTTCAACATCTTGAGCCGTGACGGAGCGGGCGGCTTTTTGGACTTTCGCAGCGATTCGAAGAAGCGACTTGAGGCGCTCATGAATGGGTGCACTTTCGATATCTTTCCAGAGCTGACGACTGAAGCCAGTTTGCTTCAGGTGATAGTCGGCCACAGCGCCATGGCTTTCTGAGCAGAACTGGCAGTCGTTTAAGAAAGAGACATAGCTTGCGATGGTCTCGCGGTCGGCTTTGGACAGCGTTGATGATTCACGAGAAAGTAAATTCTGTGCGAGCTCGTTCATCGGTTTTGCAGTTTCGGGATAAGCACTCATGGGACCTATAATTCCAGGGAGACCTGCGGGGACTTTGATATGGGCCATGCTTTTCCTCCGTGAGATTTGTGGAGTCACAGTACAAATTATTTTGCAAAGCCGAGCAACCGACATAGGTCCAATTTCTCGTTGTCAGCCGCGCTTTTGGAGCAGTACGTTGGAGGCATGAAACAACTCAAATGCATTAAAACTCTGGTAGAAGGAACAACTCTTATTGCGACTCTTTCGCGCCCCGAAGCGATGAACGCATTGAATGCGGAGTTGATCGCTGATCTAGAGGCCTTGGTTCAACACCTGATGGGCGACAGTTCCGTGCGCGCAGTGATTCTTACGGGGCAGGGCGAAAAGGCCTTTGTTGCAGGGGCCGATATTAAGCAGTTTGAATTGATGACGCCGACAGAGGCGGAGGCCTTTGCCGAGAGAGGGCAGAGTCTCTTTGCGAAGTTCGCTCAGCTGCCGCAGCCAGTTGTTGCGGCCGTGAATGGATTCGCTCTTGGTGGTGGGCTTGAGCTGGCGCTTGCTTGTGATTTCATTATTGCTTCGGACAATGCGAAGTTCTCGCTCCCCGAGTGCACATTGGGATTAATTCCAGGTTTTGGCGGAACCGTTCGGCTTCCTCGACGGGTGGGAACGGCGAAGGCACTTGAGATGGCGCTGACCGGAGCGATGATTGGAACGGATGAAGCGCTTCGCGTTGGACTAGTCAATAAAGTCGTATCGCAGTCCGACCTCATGAAGACCGCGCTTGAACAGGCAGCACTGATTGGCAGTCGCGCACCGAAAGCGATCGAGTATATCAAAAAATCGATTCATAGTGGTCAAGAGCGATCTCTTGAAGAGGCGGATCGCATCGAGGCGAAGCTTTTTGGTCGAGTGTTTGCGACGGAAGATAGAACCGAGGGTGTTCGCGCTTTTGTCGAAAAGCGTAAACCGCAATTCAAGGGTCACTGAAATTTTAATCGTCGTAGCGCTGTGCTCTGGTGCGCGCGAGGACAGAGTCCACCGTATCTCCGGGACGGATTGGAGTTCCGTAAACAGAAAATGGCGTCGAACGGGCGGCCTGGATCTTTTTTAGATTTGCTTCAAGCTCTTCGATGCGTTTTTGGTCGCGCTGGAGTCGAGCGCCATTCAGTTCGACCTCGAGG
>JAEUWE010000383.1 GCA_016791465.1 Pseudobdellovibrionaceae bacterium | reverse complement strand
GTGTGCTCAGTCTTGACGATGTCGTAGCTTTGAACGCCCTGATTGTCACGGCGGTCGGGCTGTCTTTTGCCTTCTCTGGGCGAAAAGAACGAAGCCAAACGTTCCTCGACATGAGCCGGTCGCGATCTCAGCCTCCCGCTCCTCCTCCCGCAGCCAAAAAAATAGCCGGTCGCCCCTACGGAGCCGACGCGCTCGCACGACTTGAGGCGATGGAGCAGGAGCAGGCTCAGTTGTCATCGCGGCGACTGCACATCGCTGGGGCGGTTGCGCCAGAGACGGATCCATCGTCAGTTCGCGAGCTCAACGTCTTTTTTAACTGGAACGGACACACCTGGGAGGCCTTTGAGGTTCTGGGTATACCAGCCGGTTCGCCCAGGGACATTGTGGTCGCGGCCTTTCACGCGTCGCGCGCCAAGAGCCCTGACTCTACACCGTTTTTTCAAGCGGCAACAGACGCCATTCTCAAGCACAAGTAAGAGGCGATTTTCCCTTCGGGGAGCTGTCCGTCGCCATGCGGCATTGCGAGAGCTTTGGCGAGCTCAGTTGACGCACGCGCCGCACAGGAGTTTGACCCTTCGCGCAGAGCGTTGCTAGCTCTAAAGGCTCATCAACGAGGGGCTCAATTCATGTCTGAATCGGTTAAGCGCTTAAGTGATCTTGCGACCTTGGTTTCACTGTCCAAACGCCGCGGTTTTGTTTTTCAATCGAGCGAAATTTATGGCGGATTGAATTCGTGCTGGGACTACGGTCCGCTCGGCGCGCAGTTGAAGATGAATGTGAAGCGTGCGTGGTGGAATGCGATGACTCGTCGAGAAGACGTGGTCGGTCTTGATGCCGCGATTCTCATGCATCCGATGGTTTGGAAGGCGAGCGGTCACGTCGATGGATTTTCTGATCCGTTGGTTGATTGCCGTGATTGCAAGACGCGCTTTCGCTCGGATAACGCCGACTCCTACATCAACGAGAAGAAGTGTCCAAACTGCGGCTCGAAAAATCTGACTGAAGAGCGTCGTTTCAACTTGATGTTCAAAACCCACATGGGCCCAACCGAAGATGCGGGCTCCGTCGTGTATCTTCGTCCAGAGACGGCGCAAGGGCATTTCGTTAATTACGAGAATATTCAGACGACCTCGCGTCGCAAGATTCCATTTGGAATTGCGGCGATCGGAAAATCGTTTCGAAACGAAATCACGCCGGGCAATTTCATTTTCCGAACGCGTGAGTTTGAACAGATGGAGATGCAGTACTTTGTAAAGCCCGGCACCGATGCCGATTTCTTTGAGAAGTGGAAGGAGACGCGCTGGTCGTTCTACCTGCGATTGGGAATTCGCGCCGACAATCTCCGTTGGAAGCCGCATGGTCCAGACGAGCTTGCGCATTACGCGAAAGCGGCCGTCGACGTGCAGTATCAGTTTCCGTTTGGCTGGCAGGAGCTTGAAGGCGTTCACAATCGTGGCGACTTCGATCTCACTCAGCACACAAAGTTTTCGGGCAAAAAACTTGAGTACTTCGATGAGGCCGCGAAAGAGAAGTATGTTCCCTATGTGATCGAAACTGCGGTCGGCTGTGATCGCCTGGTTCTCGTCACACTCTGCGACGCTTACCGCGAGGAGATTACGGTCGACGAAGAGACGCAGAAGCCAGACGTGCGCGTTGTTCTGGGCTTCCATCCTGAGATTGCACCGGTGAAGGTCGCGGTACTTCCACTCTCGAAAAAAGCCGAGTTGCAGGGACCGGCGATGAAGCTTCGCGATGAACTGGCAGCAGAGTTCGACGTTCAGTACGACGACTCGCAATCGATTGGTAAGCGCTACCGCCGTCAAGACGAGATCGGAACACCGTTCTGCGTGACCTTCGATTTTGATTCTTTAAACGATCACAAAGTCACGGTTCGCCATCGCGATACGATGAAACAAGAGCGTATCGCAATTGATCAGGCCGTGAGCTATGTCGCCAATGGCCTTCGCAGTTTTTCGAAAATGTAATGTCTGAAACGAAACGGAATCGGAATGGAAACGATGGAAAAATCAGGTCGAGTTCACTTACCGGCTAAACTTGTTTACTTCTTTGCCGCCGGCGAAGCAGAGGGCAATGCCGGGATGAGAAATATCTTGGGCGGCAAGGGAGCAAACCTTGCTGAGATGACCTCACTCGGCATTCCGGTTCCTCCTGGTTTTACGATTTCAACCGAGCTCTGCCAGGCGTTCTACGATAATGGTGAAAAACTTCCAACCGAGCTGCGCGCCGCTGTTGAGCAGGCGCTCGCGCGAGTGGAAGGGAAGATTGGTAAAAAGTTTGGCGATAAGGCCAATCCACTTTTGGTTTCAGTTCGTTCCGGAGCTCGCGCCTCGATGCCTGGAATGATGGACACGATTTTGAACTTGGGTCTAAACGACGAGACGGTCGAAGGACTCGCAAAGTCGAGCGGGAATCCGCGTTTTGCTTGGGATTCGTATCGTCGATTTATCCATATGTACTCTGATGTCGTGATGGGGATGAATTCGTCATTCCTTGATGTAGCAATGGAAGATCTCAAGGATGAAAAGGGCTATAAGCTTGATACAGAACTGACAGCTGATGATTTGAAGGTCTTGGTATCGAAGTTTAAAAAACAGGTTCAAGATTCGACGGGTCAGAAGTTTCCAACGGATCCCAAGGAGCAGCTTTGGGGCGCGATCGCTGCGGTCTTTCGTTCTTGGAACACGCCGCGCGCGATTGCCTATCGTCAGCTTCACAACATTCCTTCGGCCTGGGGCACTGGCGTCAGCGTTCAATCGATGGTCTTTGGCAACATGGGGACCGACTCAGCGACAGGTGTTGCGTTTACGCGAAATCCTTCGACCGGTGAAAATCTGTTTTACGGCGAGTATCTGATCAATGCCCAGGGCGAGGACGTGGTTGCCGGTATTCGCACGCCAGTTCCAATTTTAGCGGCTGAGGCGAAGCGCGCCGGAATGGTCGGCGAGTCGCTCGAAGAGAAAATGCCTTTGGCGTACAAGTCGCTTGTTGCGACTTACGAGCGCCTTGAGAAGTACTTCCGCGATATGCAGGACATGGAATTCACAATCGAGCGCGGCGTTCTCTGGATGCTGCAGACTCGCACCGGTAAGCGCACGGCGAAAGCGGCTTTGAAGATCGCCTGCGACATGATCGATGAAAAACTGATTTCGCAGGAAGAGGCGATTCTAAGAATCGATCCCAAATCACTGGATCAGCTGCTCCATCCGACACTTGATCCGAAAGCAAAAAAGACGGTTTTGACTAAGGCGCTTCCGGCATCACCTGGTGGAGCGACTGGCAAAATCGTGTTTACAAGCGAAGACGCCGTTGAGGCAAAAGAACGCGGCGAGAAAACGATTTTGGTGAGAATTGAAACTTCGCCAGAGGACATTCTCGGTATGGTTTCGGCGCAAGGGATCCTCACTTCGCGCGGAGGCATGACGTCACACGCAGCAGTTGTCGCACGTGGCATGGGCAAGTGCTGTGTCGCGGGCGCTGGTGACGTCGCTGTTGATTACACTCGCGAAGAGATGCGCGTTGCGGGCTATGTTTTAAAGCGCGGCGATGTGATCACGCTCGATGGTTCAACAGGTGAAGTTTTCTTAGGTGAAGTGAAGATGGTGGAGCCCGAGCTCTCAGGAGACTTCGAGCGCATCATGAAGCTTGCGGACGAAAAGCGCACGATGAAGGTTCGCGCCAATGCCGATACACCGAAGGACGCCATTGCCGCTCGCGGCTTTGGTGCCGAAGGCATCGGGCTTTGCCGAACTGAACACATGTTCTTTGGTGCCGACCGCATCTCTGCCGTTCGCGAAATGATCGTGGCTGAGAATAAGTCCGAGCGCGAGGCGGCGCTGGATAAACTCTTGCCGATGCAGCGTGCGGACTTCTTGGCGTTGTTTGAAACTATGCGCGGTTATCCAGTGACGATTCGTCTTCTCGATCCGCCACTGCACGAGTTTGTTCCGCACACCGACGAGGAAACACGCGAACTCGCAAAAACTCTCGATATGGACTTTGATAAACTCCGTACGCGAGTCAAAAGTCTTCATGAATTTAACCCCATGCTCGGTCATCGCGGTTGTCGATTGGCAATCACCTATCCTGAGATCTACCAAATGCAGACACGCGCCATTGCTGAAGCGGCGGCTCTGCGGGTGAAGGCTGGCGATAAGCTCATCCCTGAGATCATGATTCCCTTGGTTGGAACAGAGCGCGAGCTTGCGATTTTGCGTGAGCTTTCGGAGCGCGAAGTTCTTGATGTGCAAAAAGAGACTGGTGTGAAGTTCGACTACCTGATCGGTACGATGATCGAGCTTCCGCGCGCAGCGCTTACGGCCGACGAGATCGCCGGATCCGCTGACTTCTTTAGTTTTGGTACCAACGATCTCACGCAGACCACACTTGGCCTTTCGCGCGACGATGCGGGCCGCTTCCTTGCGACCTACGTCAACGAAGGCATCTTTGCTCAAGACCCATTCGTCTCCATCGATCAAGAGGGTGTCGGCAAACTCGTCAAGATGGGCGTCGACCTTGGCCGCAGCGTGAAGTCCTCGTTGAAAGTCGGAGTTTGCGGCGAGCACGGCGGCGATCCAGATTCGATTCAGTTCTTCCAAAAGGTCGGACTCGACTACGTGAGCTGCTCACCTTACCGCGTGCCTATCGCACGCCTGGCCGCCGCCCAAGCCGCGATCACCTCGCGTGCCGGCGGAGCCGCCGGCTCAGGCATGCACTGAGGGAGGACGCCAAAAGGTACATTGTACCTTTTGGCGACTTGGTGCGGCTTCCGACGCCGGAAGCTGCTGAGTGTTGATGCGAAGCGCTCATTCTCTTTGCGCGTCGTGCTCTAAGAAAACGCGCGCACGATGTATCGCCATCGTTCAGGCCTTAGCATCTGCGACCTGGGTGGTACCGCGCCTTCAGCCTCAAGCTGATTGAGGGTGTGATAGTCTTTTACAATATTATAGTCGCGGCCCCAGCTGATGAGACGTGTGAACGGGCGCGAATTCCAAAATCCATGCTTGGTGTTTTCATCGCGCTTTCGTTGAACAGCGCGCGCGATGCCGCCAGTGACACCAGATATGAATCCACGCCAGAGAAACTGTTTTGAAAGCTTTAAGGTGATATGCAGGTGATTTCCGGCATTCACAACGCGGTAAATGCGCACACCGTGGCGCTTGGCGAGTTCAGCGATGAGGGAACGCACGAGAGTGTCATATTTGAGGAGAGATTTTGCTCCTCGCGCGCGGTCACTTCGTAAAACAACATGCATCGCCTCTTTTGTTGCGAGTGGGCGATATTGGCGCGAGGCCCGCGTCGTTCGTGGGCCCGGCGAAAATGCACGCTCTTTTTTGTGAAAGCCATGAAAGGTGGATTGTTTTCGCGACCCAGATGCAACTTTGCCAGTGCGACAAATAGTTGAGTGAACCGCCTGTCTTCTTTCAGACTTCTTCTTGCGTAAAAATGAAGGGAGTTTGAGGTGCACATGCACAGAAGTTACAGACGGCTCACTCGGGC
>JAEUWE010000352.1 GCA_016791465.1 Pseudobdellovibrionaceae bacterium | reverse complement strand
CGTGGTCACGCTCGATAAGGTTTCAAAGACGATTGACGGCGTGCAGGTTCTGAAAAATATCAGCCTCACGATTAAGAAAACCGACAAAATTGCGTTACTTGGTCCCAACGAGATCGCGAAGACGGCCCTTCTCGATTTGCTTGCGGGTGAAACCGAACCTGATTCCGGAACAATCACCTGGGGGCTCACCACCACGCGGAGTTATTTTCCGGCCGACAACAGCAAATACTTCGTTGAGCGCGAGGACTGTCAGACTCTTGTCGATTGGCTTCGACAGTATTCTGAGAACAAGGACGAGTCGTACATTCGGGGCTTCTTGGGAAAAATGCTATTTAGTCGCGACGAGGGTTTGAAGAAACCAAACGTGCTGTCGGGAGGCGAGAAGGTTCGCTGCATGCTCGCGAAGATGATGCTCGCCGGTCCCAACGTGATTCTTCTCGATGGTCCGACGGCACATTTGGATCTCGAGAGTATCTCGGCGGTCAACGAAGGCGTGGCTCGCTTCAAAGGCGTTGCTGTCTTCGCGACACACGACCACGAGTTCATTCAGACATCGGCCAATCGCCTGATTGAGATCGACGGGACGATTAAGGACGATCAAGAGATGTCGTATGATGACTATCTTGAGCGTCGACGGATGCACTAGCGCGGGCATTTGTCCGAAATTCGCGTGACGCAACTCAGCTTCCGGCGCCGGAAGCTGTGGCGTTTAAGCTTTATGCAAAGTGCCTGTCCGCAGCGCTGCGCTAGGGCGTGACCTAATCTGCCTACAGAATAAGTTGAATTGTACATGTACTTTTTGAATCGAGTTCGCCTGGCGATTTTATGTAAAGCGCTGATTTTCGCATTGGTCGGAGCACCATCTCTGGCGATGGCGGAGTGGCCGACGGAGCTCAGCGCGCTTCGGCCAGCTTTTCGTGCGCTCTGTGTGAGCTCTCCCGAAATTTCCGCGGCGAAAAGCTCAGTTCAAATTCAAAGCGAACGGGCGTCGGTTCGGTCCAAGTACTTTGTTCCGCGCGTGGACGCGGTGGCGACGGCGGGCCTGCGCGATTCGTCGGTGACGAACGCCTTCGGTCCATTGGGATCGGGGACGAAGGGCAGCGCCGGCATCACCGCTGAACTTCTATTGAATCCGCTATTCGGCGCAGGTCTTGAGGCGCAGCGGGCGAAGCTCGAACTCGAAAAGTCAGAGGTTAGCGCTATTGTTGTTCAGCAGGAACAAGCCGTTCGACTCTTTGATCTCTTGCTTTCAGCCAGCGCGCTCTATTCTCGCGATCAAGATTTTGAAGATACCAAGCAGCGTCTCGAGCGCCAGTATAAAACGTTGGGCAATAGCGTTCGCCAGGGTTTGGCAAAAAGGCGCGATCTGCAACAGTTTGAGGCCGAGCTTTTGCGTCTCGAAGAGCAGCGGCATCAGCTCAAGCGTTCTATTGTTGAAACGCGAGAGCGTTTGAAGGTTCTTATCGGTGATGGGCCGATTGAACAGGCGGTTTCTGGGCTTCGCTGGCAGGCGTTGCTCCGTCTCGTGCCGGAGAAAATCGAGGCCGTTGTGGAGTCTCCAGAGCTGAAGGCCGTGAAAATAAAATCTGAACTTTCGCAGATGGATCGTCGTTTGAGTGAAAAGAGAACGGGGCTCGTGACGTCACTGCAGGCGACATATGCGATGCAGAACAGCGACATTGCGCCAGATTGGTCGAGGGACTCGGTTGGGCGTCCGTGGTCGTCGACATGGTTCGCTGGATTTACGCTGAAGTATCCGCTCTGGGATAACGGTGTCGACGCCCTCACTCGAAGAGAGAGCATTCAGGCCGAGACCGATGTGAGCGTCGAACTGCGCCAGGCGGATCGAGACTTTCAAGCAAAGAAGCGACTTTTGGCTGATGAGTACACGCGTCTGTCAGAACGCCGAGCGCTCGCGGAACGTCTGGTCGCACTTGAGCGACAGAGCTTTGAACAGGTGGCGCTCGACTATCGCGAAGGACGTTCGGGATATCTTGAGTGGATCAGCGCGAACCAAAGTTTGCAGGGTGCAGTCAAGGCACAGATTGAATTGGCGAGTGATTGGGCTCGCTACTGGATGCGGGTGCAGCAGCTGCGGGGAGATTTGGCCAATGAAGTCTGTCGTTAGTTTTTTTGTTTTGTCGCTTGTTCTTCTTGCTGGTTCCGCGTGCGGAAAGAAGGATAAGGCTGCGCCGTCAGCAAAAGTAGACAAGGGTGACGTGGAACAGATCGTTGCATTGAGTGGCACCGTTCGTCCTAAGCGCGATACGGTGATTCCGGCCCCCTATACCGGCTATCTGCGTAAGATCTATGTTTCTGTCGGTTCAAAAGTGAAAAAGGGTGATCCGCTGGTTTCGTTTACGGCAAACCTCAATGAGGACGAGACAGCGTATCCTATTCGAGCGGCCTACACGGGGCTTGTGAGTCAGGTTCTTAAAAGCGAAGGCGATTACCTTGTTCAAAACACGAATGAGGCAAAGATACTCAAGCTTGAGGATCGATCCGAGATGTTTGTTGAATCAGATGTACCAGAGTCCGATATCGGAAAAGTGAAGATGGGACAGCTCGCGACAATCCGGCTCAATGCGCTTCCTGGGAAAATATTTAAGGGAGAGATTTTGCAGATCTTCCAGGCCGCACGAGATCCGGAAAACTCCTGGGATCGAAAGGGCGGAGCATTTCCCATTCGTGTTCGTATTACTGACCCGAGTGATGAGATTAAATCGGGCCTATCCGGAATACTTGAAATTCAGGTTGCGGCAAAACAGGGCGTCTTGCGACTACCTCAAGAACAAGTTCACCGTGAAGCCGGAAAGTACTTTGTCTTTCTTAAAGAGAATGGCGAGAAAAGAGAAGTCGTCTTAGGCCTTCGTTCTGAGATGTTTGTTGAAGTTGTGAGTGGACTCAAGCTTGGCGACGAAGTGGTTTTCCCTATGGGAAAAGATGAATCGGAACGATGAAGCCGACTTCAACTGACGCGCTTATTGAGGCTCAAGATCTCCGGCTGACTTACCAAAGCGAGGCCGGTGTCAGCAATGTTTTGCACGGACTTGATTTTCAAATCGGCCGCGGCGAAAAAGTCGCGATTTGCGGTCCCTCTGGTTCAGGGAAGTCGACGCTACTCTATATTTTGGGCGGTCTCTTGCGCCCAACGGCCGGTCTGGTTCAGGTCGCCGGTCGCGACATATGGAAGCTTGATGAGTCGGCGCGAGCGGAGTTTCGAGGGCAGAATATCGGTTTTGTTTTCCAGCAGTTCCATCTCATTCCGGGTTGGACGGTTTTACAGAATGCGATGCTCGGTGCCGAGTACAACAAGGGCGTGGATCTTGAGGCGAAGGCACGGGCATTGATTCAGCGCCTTGGACTTGGCGGACTGGAAGATAGAAAGCCAAACCAGCTTTCGGGTGGACAGGCGCAGCGTGTGGCGATTGCTCGGGCGCTGTTGATGAATCCCGAAGTCGTACTGGCAGATGAGCCGACGGGGGCGCTCGACTCTGCTACGGCCCGAGAGATTATGGCTCTCTTTGATCAGATTCATCGCGATGGAAAAACAGTTGTCATTATCACTCATGACGAGAAGATCGCAGCGACTTGTGATCGTGTTATTCGAATAGAGGATGGTCGTATTCAGGGTCAACTGCGTCCAGTGACGGCAAGAGCCACCGGAACAATTCGAACCGTTGAACGGACGCCAGCTGGCCTTTTGGGATTGGCGCGAATAGCAGCGGAATCTTTGCGTGGATTCTCGTCCAACTATTCGTGGCGAAAAGCGCTTTCACTTTTGTCTCGGAATCGATCTCGCAGCCTGCTCACACTTTTTGGAATTGCGGTCGGTATCGCAGCCGTTGTGTCGATGATTTCAATCGGTGGTTTTGCGAAAGAGCGTATTCTTGAGTCCTATACCTCTCTTGGAATCAGGAACTTTAAGGTTTGGGGCTACCCAAACTGGGGACTTCGCCGTTCAACTCCGCTGGAAACATATTTTCGCGAGTTCAAAACGGCCGATCTTGAAACCATTGCTCGGTTGTTTCCGCAGATCAGCAGTTATACGCCGCTCGTTCGTTTTTGGAGCTCAGAAATTTCATACGCCGGAGTGACCGAGAAGGACGACATCAGTCTTCAGGGGCTCAACGAATGGGGGATTTCACTTCAAGACTATGAGATCGACAAGGGGCGCGGCCTGACGGCTGTTGATATCGATGAGCGCAATGGCGTTTGTGTTCTTGGTTCACAAGTCGCAAAGAACTTAAAGATAGAGCTTTCGGATCGCATTGAATCGCGGCCGTTGGTTTTTATGAAGGTCGATAAGTTTGATTTTGCTTGTCGCGTGGTCGGCGTTTTGAAGCCGGTGAAGTCGTCGGACAGTTCGGGTTGGGAAAAGCCGGGCTTTGAAGTGTTTGCGCCGTACACTTTTTTGCGAGCGATGCGCGGTGAAAGTGTGAATTCCAATCAGGGCGACGTGAATCAGGTGGTGTTTCAAGTTCATGAAGGTGTCATCCCCGATGACCTCACATCATTGGTGAAGAGTCATCTTGAACAGCGCTTTGGTCTTGCCGGAGAGTTTCGCGCCGAAGCGAAGTCCAAGTTGATTCTGCAAATGCGACGCTTTCTCGATATTTTCAATGCGCTACTGGCGACGATTGCCTTTATCACGCTCCTTGTTGGTGCAACGGGTGTGACCAATATGATTTTGGTCTCTCTCTCAGAGCGGGTGCGCGAGCTCGGTATTCGTCGTGCGGTCGGAGCTCAGCCTAAGCATCTTCGACAACTGGTTCTTTCCGAAAGCCTGACTCTCTGTGCAATCGCCGGTGGGGCGGGCTTGATCGCAGCGCTTGTGCTGCAGCACCTTGCGCTCTATGCGACGTCTCTTATCTTTCCGAAGGTGCCATTTGCATGGGTTTTTGATCCGTTTGCTATCGGTATCAGTTTGGTATCTATTGTTCTCGTTGGAATTGGCTCAGGACTTTATCCAGCACTTAAAGTTGAACAGCAGGACGTCGTGAGTGCTCTGCGAGCCGAATGACATTACACAGCTTCCGGCGCCGAAAGCTGTGGCGTGTTGGATCGGCTTCGCGCTTAAAATGACTTTACGCGCGTCAGAACGTGCTTATCAGTATGATGAAATACCTCTTTGCGCCCTTTCATAAGCAGCTGCGTGTCTTCGTCATATGAAAAGGAATTGGGACTATGAACGGTGACTGTCAGGTCGTACTTTACGGTCTTGAACTCGGTGTCGAGAAACTTGTTTGAGCAAATGCCATATGTCGGAGAGCCCAGGTCGGCGGTCAGCGAAAAAGTTTTTGCATCCGGCTCGACAGTGCCACCCGCGATCACTGAAACTCCGCGGGGAACAATAAAGCATCGCATAACCTGCTTGTTCTTGGCGTCCCAGAGCCAATAGCCGACCTCTTCATGAAACGAGTTATCTTCACCAAGGCGCCAAGCCATTGTTGAATATCGTAGGCCCATGAGGCGTTGTTCGTGATTGTCGACAACCCCAATGGGCTCAAGAGTGAGACGCTCGCGATACTTGTTATTCTCGGTGCCGCGGTTGTCGTCGGGAGCGATATCGTCCCCTTTGTTGCCTTCCCATATGCCAGCCAGCACGGCTAGGGGTCCGTAGTCTCGAAGATTGAGAGTGCTCATGGGGTACCTCCAAAGGTTGATGCGAACATCCTAAGATGATTCTTCGTTCTGCATCAAGAGATGGCGCGCGGGAAGTGGGTGGCTAGATTGTTGACGATCGGGGAATGACTACAGGCCCAGGGGCTCGAGCTCACGCCAGAGGCAGTCATCTGCTAAAATCGTCGCGATGCGATTGCTTCTAGCGGTTACTTTCGGAATCAGTGTCCTCTCGGTCGCACATGCACATGGGCCCCAGTGTTTCGAAAATGAAGTGAATCCACAGACACATCAGCGCTATGAAACTGCGGCTCAGTGGCAGAGTGACGTTGATGCGTGGGAACAGCGCGGCCGCGGGTTTGCTGGGCCGCTTAACTTGTTTTGGTCTTTTACATCTTACGTTCGAGAAAAAAAGCAGGCGGAGTCTTTCGGTTCAGATAAAGCGGCCCACTGCTATATTGGCTGTGTGATCGCGCGGTCGACACGCGCGGAAGTTGCCGACTATGTCGGTTGGTTGAAAGAGCAAAAGGATTTGTCGGATTGCGATCCTGAAACACACTTTGAAGAGGCCGATGCCCTTGCGACAAGCTGGGGCGGTATGCTCGAGGCCCGATCACGAGAAGAGTGTCGGGCCCAGTGTGTCGAGCGATATGGGAGCCGTACTTATTGAGCTTTGCTGTACTCGAGTGCTTTAACTTTTGGTTTATAGAGAATGTTCTCAAAATCGATCGGCTTTTTCGTGGTGGACTCGAGTTTATAGCTCTTTTTTGACGTCCACGTCAGAGTGTAACCCGTGGGTGAGCACGTGGCCATTTCGCTATCCCAGACGTAAACGGTGAGTTTCTTATTCAGTTCGAGGCTGTTGATATAGTAGTCCGGATAGGACTCCTGCGACCAACCTCTTCGGCCGTCATCAAAGACGATGTCTTGAGAGATATGATAGGGGTGCTTGTCGCTGGTGCAGTAGCCAACGCCGAGCGAATCGGTCGTTTGATCATTCTTCTCTAAACGAGAGAGAATATAGGCAGTTGTCTCTTTCTCAAGTTCATGAGTTCGAAAGTCGTAGACGTCCATTTTAAATTCCGGTGTCTCGTAACAACCGACGAAATCGGCCTTCCCAAGACGTTCAACGCAGTAGCCGTAGTCTCCAAGCGATCCACCGCGAAGGGTAACCTGCTGACCGAATGATTCGATTCCAATGAGGCAGGATGCGAGAATGATAAGGCTGTAAACGGTCTTGTTGATCATGCCGATCTCCTTTTTTGAGGATGTCGTTATGGCGTAGGGATCGAGTTGGGTCAAAATCCGACTCGGTTTGGACAAACGTTCCTTGTTCGTGCCTGAGGGAAGCCGTTCCGAGCGTGAAATTTTTGACGACTGGGCCCTGAATTGCCTAGAGAGCGAGGTAAATGGCCGGTAAAAGTGCCCCATTGCCACTCAGGACGAGGGCGATGGCGAGGGCGATCAGAACCAGATAGAAAGGCAGCAGCCACCACTTTTTGGAGTGCGATATTCGCTTCCAGAGAAACTGGAGGAACTCTTGTAGGGTTCTTGGGACATCTTTCTTCTGTTCAGATTCCATTACCGAGCAGGCTCAGCCGATGTCTTCTTAAAATCAACTGTTTCATGAAAGGCGATGGCGAGATTGGCCGCAAGTCGTCGATGACCCTCTGTCGATGGATGGATGGGGTCGAAATAGAGAGCGGAGTCGTCTCCGAGGATACGATAGGCATCAACAACGGGGACCGTCTCGGCCGCTCCGACCTGGGAAATGACAGAATTGAGTTTCACCACGTCTCGCGAGACCCGTTCGGGCTCGGCAGATCGAGCTTTCAAAACCCATTCACGCGCTTCGCGACAGTGGCCCTGCTCGTGTGCTCTTGCGCTGTTACGATAGGCGATGTCGGAAGTATCGTCCACATCTGTGGGATGGCGCCGATATGGTGTATTGACCAGGATCGGCGTTCGATTGTCGGCCCGAATCTCGGCGATCAGCTTTTGTAGAGACGCCCCAAACTTTGATGGCGACAATCGAAGCGACGGAGGGGATGTGACACCGCAATTTGTGGCGTAGTTCAGTTCGTTTTTCGACCGAACGAGAAGCTCAAAGAAAGACGATCCTGTCGCGAAGCGCTCCCAGCGAATATCAGACTGAAAATCGCGTGCGAAATAAGCCTCATCGTCTTCGGTGCTGGCATGCTGGGAGCCAAAAAAACGAAAGCGATCGAGATCGTTTATGCCATAGGAAATGATCACGATTTTAGCGTCTTTGATGCGGCTGTCATTGCGAAGTTCTTGATAAAGTCGTCGACCCTGCGTGAGTGAGTATCCGATCTGTCCTGCATTGAAGCCGATGAGTCCGGTGTCGCGAGCGGCCACCTCTGTGTAGGTATCCTCGGCGCGAACGCCCCACCCAAATGCCGATGACGGGCCAATTGTGACAACATCGACGGCTCTGCGCGGCTCTGCTGAAAGCTGGCGGAAGCCCGTGGCATCGGTGATCAATGGCGCGCCTTCGAATTCGGTGTCGAGATGTGCGCGTTGGCGCCAGCTATAAGCAGGATCTGCTGTGATGACACGTCGGGCTCGGTGGAGAGCATCACCGCGGTGTTTTACCCAGACACGAGTTAGGCCTTCTCCCGCCGCTAAAGCGAGACAGAGTGAAAGACAGAAGAAGAATAAGTTCCAGAATATTCTCATGTCGATTCCGTTTTGGACAGTACAGTAGCAGCTTCGAAATCACTGCATTCCCCGCGCAGAGCCTGGTCAAGCCAAGGCGAGGCTTCAGCGATTTTGTCGCGAAACAGCGCCGCGATCCTCTGGGCATATTGTTTTTCATTATGCCGAAACAAAAAGTTGCAGAACACAAACATGTTGAAGACAACAAACGGATAACAGTCGTGCTGCATCTGTTGATCGAAGAGGGAGCCTTTGACGTCGGGACGAGGAAGTACGTTGCGCTCGTAGAGGTATCGACCAGTCGTCTGGCGGGTTGACTCTTCATTCGGAGCGAGTGCGAATCCATGTCGATCGACAACAAGCCGATCAATGAGTTGTTGATTGTGCGGAACGTCCCAATCAAGAACCGGACTAGAGAATGTCAGGCCGTACCGCCGATAGAGTGCGGTGACTTCGTCGCGAAATGCCGGCATGTGACCGGGCAAGTGGGTGAGCTCTCGAGTCATGCCGTCGTAGACCGAGCGAATGTTGTTCTGAACACAATACTGAATAGTGCGCAGGTGCCAACTGAGAGAGCTATAGCCCGGCGTACTGAGCACGAAGAAGCCATGTTTTACAATGTTTTGAAGATAGTTTTCATAAGACAAGCGGCGGACGAGTCGATCCGTCGAGATATGAACGTGATAGAAACTGGTGGTACTAAACCGGGCTCGAAGTCGCTCGACATTGGCAGTCGGCAACGGGGAGTTTCGAGTGGCCAGTTCTTCGAAAGTGAGTAGATGCACGGCGCGATAACGCTCGGCTTCGATCGCAGCGGCACAGGTCGAGTCAGTTCCGCCAGAGTAAAGGACGACACAGGATTCGAGTCGACTGTCAGTCGCCATACGGATTTTCCGTTCCTGTTTGCTTCATTATAAATCGGGCAAGCTGACCGAAGAGCTTGAAAGGGAGGTGAATAAACCACGCAATGACCTGAAAGTACGCGATGCGCACTCGATAGGGCAGAGCGAGTGCAATCGTGCAGATCAAGAATGAAAAGAAGAAGCGAATCAATTGCACCTAAACAACATTGTCGCCAAGCGTGGCTGGGAGTCAATAAGTCCAAACTGGCCCACAAGCGTGTTGGCGCCCTGAGGCAAGCATTGCTAGGCTTTAACGATGATGCTGAGGAAGCGAATGGTGTGGATCGCAAGAGTCGTGTTGAGGGTGATTGGCCTACCGCTCGTGGTTTTGATTCTTGCAGAGGGTATGCTGCGGGGCTTTCAGCTCTTTTCTGACTCGCGTGCGAAGAGTCCGTTTTTCCGGGCGATGGATGAAAAGGTACAGCCGCGAATCGATCGTCAGTGGTTGCGCTTGCCGCGAAACAAAGAACATCCCTTTGAACCGCCGTTTCAAGTCTTTTTCAATTCTGGCTATGATGAACCGAATCGGATGCGTGAGATCTTCGAAGCGACGCGGTTGCCGCTGGGGCAGACGTGGGTGGTTCCCAATTTTTTACGCAATCCTGAAGAGAATACGACCTTTCGTGTGACGAGCAATCAGTTCGGATTTCGAGATACCGAACGCACGAAGAAGAAACCTCCTGGAACTTTTCGAATTATTGCACTCGGGTCTTATCCAACTTTTGGCCATGGAGTGAATGACGACGAAACCTACGCTTATCGTTTAGAGAAGACGCTCAACAGCCGGGCCCCAAAGGGCCGACGTTATGAAGTTTGGAACGGTGGCCGTCAGGGGGGGACGGCGATTATGGGACTGTCGCGTCTTGAAGGGGATGTGATGGACTACGATCCAGACCTTTTGATCTGGGACTTCGGTTGGATTGAACTGTACTTGAAGCGTGATTTTGCTCAGACGGGGACTCGTCGGAAGCGTGTTCGAGAGCTCTCTGCACTCACTCAGATTGTCTATGACGGCTGCATTATGCCGGAGTGGAAGGTTCTTCTACTATGTCAGCGCTTTCGCGAGTTGATCGGATCTCTTGATCGCTCTGTGGCGCTGGAGTCATGGGAGAATGTGAACTGGCGAATGATTGAATTTGCAAAAAAACAGAAGCTGCCAGTGCTGATTCTTCACCATGCGGGCGTCGCGATTCCGGCAAGGCAGTACCAGAAGTTTAACGACCCTGACCAGGGTATTCACTTTATTGATACCGAACCCATTCTCCGTGATCGACCGATTAGCAAAGAAGACATCGATCGCTTTTGGTCGAAGGAGACAAACTGGCTCAGCGAAATTGGGGTTAAGCGCGAAGATGTCCCGGCAACCCCAGAGATCATTTATCGGACGGATGCTATTCAGTACAATGAGATCGCATTTCGAATTATGGGTGACTATCTGGCAGAGGAAATTGAAAAACGTCGGCTTGATCCGCGTCAGGTGAATTGAGAGAGGGAGAGCACTGTGTTTATTGGGCATTATGCGGTTGGTTTGGTGGCAAAGCGCTGGGCACCTAAAGCGAGTTTAGCGACGACGTTTATGGCGTGTCAGCTCCTTGATCTTATCTGGCCAGTTCTTGTTTTGCTTGGGATAGAGACGGTCGCCGTTGATCGCAGTGCCACAGAATTTACGCCGCTGGATTTTATCCACTATCCGGTGTCGCACAGTATGGTGATGGCATTGATATGGGGACTTGTTTTTGGCTTCTTTTTCTCAGTTTTCACTGGCGATCGGCTGACGGCTTTGAAAATGGTCGCGGTTGTATTCTCGCACTGGGTGCTCGATTTCATAACTCATCGTCCGGACTTGCCGTTGTTGTGGTTTGAGCCAAAGGTTGGTTTGGGTCTTTGGTACTCGAAACTCGGAACAGTTGTTTTTGAAGCCGGACTTTTCACTGCTGCGATCGTATTCTACCTAAAAGAGACGTCGCTGCCGACTTTAAAGTCGAAATTGGTTTTTTGGTCTTTAGTGATTTTTCTTTCTGCGATTTATATGGTGAATGCGTTCGGGCCGCAGCCGGCGGAGGAAACACCGGGAGCGATGATTGCTGCTCCGGCGCTTGCGATGTGGCTTTTTGTGTTCTGGGCGGCCTGGATCGAACGGTGCTCAGTTTCTAAAAGTCGCTAAAACCGCGTCGCTCGAGAGCGTCCCGAAGAAGCGCTTTTGCGCCGCCCTGTACGATGTCACCGTGACTGACGATGATGTTGTCGAAATCATGGCTGAAGAGTTTGGTGAGAGAATTCATAAAAGCCGCGCGATCTTTGACGCCTTTCAGAAAGAAAGAGCTGATTCCGAACTTTCTGTATGTGCCGAAGATGCTGAGGATCAGCCACGCTCCAAAGCCTTTCGCGTCAGTCAAATTGAAGCACAGATCGGTAACAATGAGAGAACGAGATGGTTTATGTACAAAGACGAACTCTTCCACAGTAGGCATTCCGCCAATGGCGACAACGGGTAGTTCGTTGGAGAAGATCCACGAGTTTTCGTTCAGCTCGTGAGTCCACTTCAGCTCCGGCGTACTTTGCGATTTTCTTCTCATCGAAGAACTGCCCCAGAGACGAGCCTTGGGGTGCGCAATGCTTGCTTTGGATATGCCAGCACCGTGAAACAGATTTGGTGCTACAATGTCTGTGATGGGGCCACTCGCCTGGAGCTGCTCTGATGAGAGCTGTGAGCCGGGTGAGATCATAATGTTTCCATCTGAAGTTTGAACGACAACGGTTCGAACCGGAAGTGCCATGAGGGGCATTTTAACAACAGAATTGATAAAGCTTAGACCTTCGAGACTTGCCATAGCATCTCCATCACATCTGATCGCTGATTAAAATCAAAACTCCAAAAAGCAAAAAGAGAAAACTTGCGAAGGCGCGCACCCACTTCATTGGAATGCGCTCGAGCAGCTTAGAACCTAAAAAGATAGCCAGTGCATTCGAAGCGAGCATGCCGAGTGTTGTGCCAATGGTGACAATCAAAGTGTCGGCATATCGAGCGCCGAGTGCAATTGTTGCGAGTTGTGTTTTGTCACCCATCTCGGCCAAGAAGAACGCGATAATAGTCGTGGCGAGAACTCCAAATTGAGAGGTCTGTTTGAGTTCCTCTTCCTTGTCGGGAATGAGGATCCAAAGTGCAAAAGCGAAGAAAGTGAGAGCCAATATCCAGCGCATTGTGGCCGGTTCTACCAGAGATGAAAGCCAAACGCCGAGGCCCGACGCCAATCCATGGTTGAGGATAGTGGCGACAAAAACTCCAAGGAGAATCGTCCAAGGTTTTTTGAAACGGCTGGCCAGTACGAGCGAGAGAAGCTGAGTTTTGTCGCCCATCTCTCCGGCAAACACGAGAAGAAACGAATTGATCAGGGCTTCCATGTCACCTCATTGCACTTTGGCGGGAGGCTGATAAGTTTGCCATGATCGGCCGTCAATTAACAAGTCTTTGACAGCCGTCTCGCCACTTCGTGTAACCGAGAGCACAATGCTTCCCGTTTTCTCTTGCACGGCTTGTTCGAGCAGGAGCGCCTTTTCCTCGGGTACGAAGAATTTTTCAATGCCGGCTTCGAAGCGGTCGTTGCGGCAGGAGCCTGCGATGAGCAACTCACATTCGCCGTTATTATATCGTAAAAACTCTTTTGGTTTTAGGCAGACAAAAGCCTGTTCTTCGTCATATCCGCTAGAACAGATACCATCGACTCCGTACTCAATTTGGTAAATGAGATAGTGTCCAGCCAACAGATCTCGAGGATCAAATCCCCGGATGGGTAGAACGACCTCGGTTCCCACTGTGAGAATATATTTTTTGTAGAGAGTAAGGGCCGCGAGCGCAAGGATCGGAACTGCAAGGGCCGTGACGAGTGCTCTTTTTGCTTTGATCATGCTGCCCACCGTTCTGCCCATGCCGCGATAGGGTTCCGATACTTATTCCAAAGAACCGCCATTCCAATAAACATACTTCCTGAAACTATCAGGCCAAAACCTGTCGTTGCCAGACCGCCGAAGGCCTGAAAGTAGAGGATAAGAAAGCGAAGTCCCAGAAAGAAAAGAAACCACTGGAAGAGTCGGCGCGCCTTGATGCTCGCAAGAAAGAGCGAAGTCGTTCCGAGGGTCAGAACGGTGAGCGTGGCGTGTACGAGAGAGCTGTTCATTTCGTGAATTGGCAAATGAAATGGAATGAGGAAGCTCACAATTGCGGTAATCAAGAGGATCTTCGGTAGTTTTCGATACTGTCGATTGAGCAAAATTGCAGTAGCCGATGTCGCCACCAGGATATAGGCCGGCGTGTATGCTTGCGTACTGAAATCGAGACCGTGTCCAACGAACTCTCGGAGCTCAGCGGCTGCAAGTGCCGTGAGTCCACAGATGAGCGCCCAGAAACCAAACGCGGCTGTGGCGCGACTTTCGGCCTTCGTGAGCCGATGGGTGATGGCCGCTAAAGTGATGCAGAGAAGCGGCATCGTCATTGCGATTGCGGCATAGTTATCGTTGAAGATCATTTCCAGTGCATCTGATTCGGCTGCGGCATAGGCGAGCGAGCCAACAAATGCCGCTGTCCAAAGAAAAGGTACAAGAATTCGGCGCGATGCGAACATCGGTACAAATGTAATAGCCGACCAGAACAGCAGGGCCTGAAAGATCTTGCCGCCCGTGTGGTAGACTTGAGAAATCAGCCCGATGGATGCGAGTACAAGTATTAAAAACCCGAGCAGCCAGGCCTCATACTGAATGGGTTTCTCGCGCACGGCTGCGCGAACGGTAAGTCCCGCCACGATGATCAGGAGGACAAAATCACCGATGATTTTGACGAAGTTGGGAATTGAACTCCAGTTGGCGGCAATGAGCGAAATAATGCCGATGCCGATAACGATCGCTCCGAGTGCATACACACCTGAGAGCACCCATGAGTTCTCTGGGCGCGCCGCCTCGTGGTCGCGAATCTGTTTAGCCTGTTCGGGGCTGATGATTTTACTTTGAACCCATTCTTCTAATGCGGTGTCGAGTTTGGACATGACTGTCGACGATAGCGGATTCGGCCAGAGATTCAATCCACTTATGGGTACGCGTAAGGTCTATGAGACAGCGCGACTCATCCCTGTTGGAGACTTGTCGCATCGGGGCTTTGTCTATAGTGTCGAATCACCTAAAGCGAGGGCTCAATGTCGGTGACAAAATCAGATCTAAAATCCGTTCCGCGCAAAGTCTGGCTGGCCGTCTTGGTTGCTGCCCTGGGATACTTCGTCGACATCTATGATCTCCTGTTGTTTTCGATCGTACGCGTGCAGAGTCTTAGAGACCTTGGATTTGCTGAGTCCGAAGTTTTGTCCAAGGGGGTTGTTCTGATTAACACCCAGATGGCCGGCCTTCTTATTGGTGGCCTGATTTGGGGAGTGCTCGGCGATAAGCGTGGTCGCCTCTCGGTTCTCTTGGGCTCAATCGTGATGTATTCGATTGCCAATTTTCTCAATGGGTTTGTGCAAACCATCGAACAGTATGCGATCTTGCGATTCATTGCGGGGATTGGACTTGCCGGCGAGCTGGGTGCTGGCATTACATTGATTTCAGAAATTCTTCCGCGCAACATTCGAGGACTGGGCACGACAATAATCGCAACAGTGGGCATTCTTGGAGCGGTTGTTGGCGCACTATTGGGCGAAGTTCTGAGCTGGCGGACATGCTACGTGATTGGTGGTGTGATGGGCTTTGCGATCCTGCTCTTGCGTGTTGGCGTGACAGAGTCGGGACTATTTGAATCGCTCAAAAGTGAACGCCGTGAACGTGGAAACGTTCTCATGCTCATTCGTCGGCGCGCCACATTCATGAAGTTCCTGTATTGCATTTTGATCGGTGTGCCGATTTGGTATGTTGTTTCGGTACTGTTTACCCTTGCCCCGGAGTTTGGAAAAGCATTTGGTATGGCTGAAATTCCGACGGGAGGGCAGGCCGTGATGTGGGGATATATCGGCTTGGCCGTTGGCGACCTTTCAAGCGGGCTTGTCAGCCAGGCGATGCGATCTCGGCGTCGAGCGATTCTGTTCTACATCTTGTTAACGATTCTGGGCGTTGCGGTGCACCTCATGCTTCCGCACTCGAGTCCCAAGAGCTTCTATGCGACCTGCTGTCTCATGGGAATTGGGGCCGGTTACTGGGCGATGTTTGTACAGGTCGCGGCCGAGCAGTTTGGTACAAATATTCGCGCGACAGTGACGACGTCGGTTCCCAACTTTGTAAGGGCCGCAACAATCCCACAAACATTGGGTTTTAAGGCGCTGATTCCGACGGTTGGTGTGACTGGATCGGCCGTCGTGATCGGCGTTATTTCGTTCGTCGTGGCTCTTTTAAGTCTCTGGAAACTCGATGAGACTTTTCACAAAGATCTCGATTTTCACGAGTAACGCTACTCCTCAACAAGTCGCTTTCTTATCTGCGCGATTGTTTCGGGTGTACCGCGAACTTTTAGAGTGGCGCCGTTGCCGTCGTAAGACTCGCCGAGAACGCGCATCTTTGCGCGGATTTCTCCGATCACCCCCTGAGCGGTGAAAGGAACAAAGATATCTTCGTCAATCATACTGCTCTCGAAATAACTCATAATTTTATCGCGGAGCTGAGAGAGATCGTCTTGATTGCGAGTGGAGATCATAACCGCGTCTGGGAATTCAGCCCTCAGGGCCTTGGCTTGGTCATCATCAAGGCGGTCGCGCTTGTTGAGAATCAGTAAGCGTGGGACGTCGGTTGCTCCGACCTCGGCTAAGACGTTCTGAGTGACTTGGAGCTGTGAACGAAACGATGGATCTGAGGCATCGACAACGAAAAGGAGGAGCGAGGCGTTGAGCGCCTCATCGAGAGTTGATTTAAACGATGCGACTAAGTCGTGCGGCAGCTTTTTAATAAAGCCGACGGTGTCCGACATCAAAACCTTGGGGCGGGTCTCAGGATAGAGAGGGCGGATTGTTGTATCCAATGTCGCAAAGAGCTTGTCGGCGACAAGGACTTCGCTTCCGGTCATCGCGCGCATCAGTGAAGATTTTCCGGCGTTGGTGTATCCGACGAGTGCGACACAGATCTCTTGTTCGCGGCGGGCGCGGCGGGTTTGATGTTCGTTGCCGATGGATGCGAGCTCAGTTTTGAGCTCTTTAATTCGATCGCGGATCCGTCGGCGATCGAGCTCGAGACTGCTTTCTCCGGCACCTTTGCCTCCGACGCCGCCCCCTTGGCGGTCTTCACCGCCGCTCGTTTCACGAATCCGAGGAGCCACATAAGTTAGACGGGCGATCTCAACTTGTAGTCGTGCGGCTCGGGTCCGCGCATGGCGACTAAAAATTTCGATAATAACTCCGGTGCGATCAAGAACCGTCACGCCGGCGGCGCTTTCGAGATTACGAATTTGCGAAGGAGAAAGATCGGTGTCGACAATAACAATCTGTGCCGACCCCTTCATTCCGTCGGGAAGGCGACTCTGCTCAAGGTCTTCGGCTGCAGGTTGAGGGCTATCGCCACCGTCGTCGGAGTCCGTTTCGTTCTCTTCGTTTTGTCCTTCGTTTTTCCATTTGAGGGCGGCTTTACTGAGTTTGCGTTCGAAGACAGCTGCAATTTTGCCGGTGCCTCCTGTCCATTCGGCGAGCTCTTTGAGTTTACCTTCACCTAGAATAGACGCTGATCGATCCGACGTGCGCTTTTGTGTGACTTGCCCAACGACATTGTAACCGAGTGTCGTTACGAGACGCGCAAGCTCCTGGAGGGAGCTCTCGAGTTCCTGTGTGCTCACCTTTGGGAGCTGGATCCCGACCAGAACGGCATTTTTGCTAACGACAGGCGTATTCTTATCCATAGCTCGTCATTTTATGCCGTATTCGATTTCTTTGAAAGCGCTGTTTTGATAGCGTCATTTTTCGATGGAAAACCGAAGGCGTGAACCGACAGAGCGACCACCAGAGCGACCACCAGAGCGACCAATAGAAGTCCGTCTTGATCAACTTTCAGAGGAAGCTGTGGCCGGAGTCATTGAGAGCTTTATTTTGCGAGAAGGGACCGATTATGGCTTGGCTGAGGTTCCTTTTGAAAAGAAAGCGGAGCAGCTTCGGCGACAGATTCAGAAGGGCGAGATCAGGATCATCTTTGATAGGAGCTCGGAGACGGTGAGCTTGGTGACCGATCGAGATTTCAGACGTCTGACTGGAGCAAGATCTTAGTACCAAAGCCGAGTGTCTTATCAGACGCTATCGATCTCTCAACTGATCGACCTTTGAATGGCCTGCATGAGCTGCGCTTTTCGTATGGGTTTCGTCAGATACTGCGTGTTTCTGTACGACAGAGCCTTCTTGGCCGTTTCCTCGTGTGCGTCGGCCGTGACAAGAATAATTTTAACTGCCGGAAGGTGGTTGGCGCTTTCGTGCTGGCGAAGTCCCTCAATCAGAGCAAATCCATCCATAACGGGCATTCGAAGATCGGCGATAATGGTATCTGCAGGATGCGCTTTCTGTAATTCGAGTGCCTCTTGCCCGTTCGTTGCAAATCGGATATCAAGCGCGTCGTTTTCCAAATAGGCCCTATAAAGTTCACGATTTCCAGCATCGTCATCGGCGACGATGATCTTTAATCGTGCATTGACCAGCCGGGAGTTTCACTACCACTTACATTGTTAATAAATCACTTTCAAGATGCTTAAGCGTTGGCTGGAAAGTTTCCGGCGCTGGTGGTCGTCCGCCAAGACTCGAGT
>JAEUWE010000405.1 GCA_016791465.1 Pseudobdellovibrionaceae bacterium | reverse complement strand
CCCTCATTTTCTTTAAAAAGGACTTTATCAGTGAAAAAGATATTCTTTGGATTCGTTGCTGCATTTTCGCTCTTTGCTTTCGCTCAAACACTCGAAGCTCGTTCCATCGACCGCACTGCGGTTGTGGCGACAGTTGATGGCCAGGAATTTGGCATTGAGCAGATCGCTCTGCTTGCCGATGGGCGGCTGCAGGTGAAAAAGACAGATGCCGTTGTGGTCACCGCACAGCTTTCGCCATTGCTCACGAAGAAACTTCTGTCAGACGCCGTGAACCTGAGCTTGGCGAAGGTTGTAGAATCGCATTTTGAACTCATCTGTATGATGATGCCTCAGTTGTGGCTCTCTCGTCTTTCGGTCAGTGGCTACGATTCGACAACCCGTACATTTGACAGCCAATTGCGTTTGGTTTTGACCGATCTCAATTGCTATATGGCTGACAAAACGATGCCTGAGGTTGAGTCTGACATGAAGGCAGCAGAGAAATTTCGTGAAGTGCTCGTCGTTCTCGCGTTGAACTCAATTTAGTCGCTCAGAATAGAGCAGTAGAACTTCGGTTATGCCTGCAAGCCAAGCCGGCCTGCGGGTTTAATTTTTTTGAACCAATTGGAAATGATCAGTCTTGAAGAAGCGCTTCGAGTTGGCCCTCACGCTCAATCGCCATCATGTCGGTGTAGCCGCCGATGAGCTTATCGCCAAAAAAGATCTGCGGAACAGTCATCAGGCCAGTGCGGTTTTTGAGGGCAGTGAACTCTTCTGGCTTATTCTCAAGATTGATCGCAGTGAAAGCCCAGCCCTTTGAGGTGAAAAAGGATTTCGCTCGTTCGCAGTAGGGGCAATAGTCTTTGGTGTACATTATGATTGGTTTCACGTGAGGGCCTCGATTGTTTCAAGGGTTTTAATTTTCGAAAAGAGTTCGCCGGCTTCCGGATATGTTTTAAGCAATGATTTAAGCCACTGCTTGAGGCGGGCTGCCGCGAAGCGCGCGCTTTTCGAACGATTCGAATCAGCAACGAACTTTTGGATCAAAGGGAACAGTCGCTCCCACGCAAGAAGTTCGCCTTGGCCACGCGATTCAAGAGCCAGTGACGGCCGCGCCAAAAGCCCTCGCCCCAGCATAATATGTTCGGTGCTTGAGATTTCGCGCATGCGGCGGGTATCGTCTGGTGTCCAGCACTCGCCGTTGGCGATGACGGGAATTTTTCTGCCGATCGCATCGTTCATGGAGGCGATCAGTTCCCAGTGAGCCGGTGGTTTATAGCCGTCGTCGCGGGTTCTCGCGTGAATGGTGAGCCAAGATGCTCCAGCCTCAAGTGTCGCGAGCGCGATCTCGCGATGGAGTGAAGTGTCAGAGAAGCCCAAGCGAACTTTGGCTGAAACGCTGTGCGTGTCGGGAACAGCTGAACGCACTCCCTTGATAGCGGCGTAAACGCGCTCCGGATTCTTCAGAAGTGTGGCGCCTCCGTCGTGTCGATTGACGGTTTTGGCTGGGCAGCCAAAGTTAAGGTCAATGCCGCGGGCGCCAAGGCGAACGGCGCGAGCGGCATTTCGTCCTAGCATTTCAGGGTCGGAGCCCAAGAGCTGAACAAGAAGCGGAGTTCCGCTTGGAGTTTGCGAGCCGATCTCAAGTTCAGGGGCATCGCGAAAGAAGACGTGATCGGGAAGTTCTTGATCGATGACGCGGATAAACTCGGTCACCGTGACATCGATGCCGCCAATGGAGGTCAAAATATCGCGCGTGATGGCGTCGACAACGCCCTCCATCGGAGCAAGGAAAACCCTTGGTGTTTTAAAAAAATCGGCCGTGAGAGAAGGATTCAAATCGCGGTTCCGGAGATCTTCAAAATGTGCTTGAAGTCGCTTTCTTCGACCGGCTGCACAGAAAGGCGGCTACCGGGTTTGAGGAGCAGCATGTTTTTCAGTTTAGAATCGGCTTTCAGTTCTTGAAGAGCCAGCGGTTTTGTACGGTGTTTGACGTAACGGCACTCGGCGCAAAACCAAACAGGTTTTTCTTTCGTCGCCCGCGGCTCATAGTATTCGGACTTTTTAATGAACTGCTCGGGATCTGGAACCGAAACGTTCTCGATGCGGCCAATGCCGACGCAGGCCGATGGCTCGGCATTGGAATGATAAAATAAAAAGAGATCGCCCTTCTTCATCGTGATCTGGCCGGGCTCTTTGGGCTCCATCATGTAATTGCGGGCTTGATAGTTGCGGACCGAGGTCCACAGCGTCTTGCCGTCTTTTTTGAATTTGTCGATGGAGTACACATCGGGTTCGGATTTCATCAGCCAGTATTGCATGACCGAAGACTTACCGGCATTTATGAAAAAAGCCAAGCAAGGTAGGTCTCTGTTATTGGCCCGGCAGAGTTTCGAGCTTGAATTTGCCGCTGGCGTTTCGGGCATCCCAGCGTTCCTTGCTCTTGAGGTAGTCCTTTTGTGCGGTTTCCTCTTCACAGTAAAATGAAAAGCGGATGAATTGGCCGAGGCGGTGGAAATCGCCGGCCTCTTTTAAGAAGCTATCTTGTGCATCGTAGGCCTGAATCTCGGTGGCTTTGACCGCATCACAGCCATTGAAGATCTCGGCACCGCGGCTTCGGTATTGAAGGGCGTGAACGATTTCGTGAATGAGAAAAGAATAGTCGTAAGGATTAAAGTTCTCGGAAATATCAAAGTCGTCGCGAACAAGGATTCGATAGCCGAGATCGTCGAAGACGGCGGCGAGTTGGCGACAGTTTTCGGGATCATCGGGGCAGACGGTCTTATTGAGGTCGGCTTCGGAAACGAATTGAATTGGCGGAAGCTCGTTCAGCGTGAGGGCCGGAAGGCCAGAGTGTCGGGCGGCTTTGCCGACTAGGTATTCAAGGGTTTCTCGGTCAATGGGAGGGTGTGCGGACGTTGAAGCGGAGGCGAGAGGACTTGCTATCAAAAAGGCAGTGGGGAGAATAGCGAGCTTCATAAGGGACATCGGAGCCTCCAGTGGTCCGGATTTTACCAGAGCACGATCACGTAGGCGATGATCAGTCGTGGGTTGAGGCAAGATTTGCCGCGCGGGCAATACCGGCGAGTACACGCTGTCTTGCATTTTGACAGTCCGGGATGATTTACAGAAAGTGGTGGGCACGATAGGAAGCAGGAAGGGAAGGGCGGTGCAGATGGCAAGGACGGCGTTGATTACGGGGGCCTCGGCGGGGATCGGTGCGGCGGTGGCGAAGAGGCTTTCGCGTCGCGGATACCGGTTGATTCTCTTGGCTCGGCGTGAAGATCGACTGCAGGCTTTGCGGACCGAGTGCCTGGAGCTTGGGGCTCCGGAGGTTCAGGTGGCCGCGCTTGATATTTCAGACCGCAAAGCATGTGAGGACTTTTTTAAATCGACACGTGAGCTCCATGTCTTAATCAATAGCGCAGGCCTTGCTGCAGGAACAGATCCGATGGACCGCGCGAAGCTTTCTGATTGGGAGGCGATGGTTGAGACCAATGTGATGGGGCTTCTCTACATCACGAGGCTCGCGGTCGATTCGCTCAAGGCCACTCGCGGACATATTGTGAATCTTGGCTCTGTTGCCGGGCATTGGACCTATCCCGGTGGTGGTGTTTACTGTGCGACGAAAGCTGCGGTCCGTGCGCTCAGTGAGGGGCTAAGGCTTGATCTGATGGGCACCGGCGTTCGGATAACCAATATCGAGCCGGGAATGGTCGAGACCGAATTTAGCGTTGTTCGGTATGGTGGCGACAAGGGCAAAGCGGACAAAGTGTATAGTGGGATGGAGCCACTCACGGCGGATGACGTGGCGGAGAGTATCGAGTGGTGTCTCGATCGTCCGGCTCGCGTGAATATTCAAGAGATGATGATTTTTCCGACGGATCAGGCGGGCGTCGGCTTTGTGAACCGGCGCCCCTAATTAAACGTTACGGCGTGTTCAGTACGTCTTCCAAGACATGGGCTTGAACGCTGATCGCAGCGGCCTCATCGAGGCCTGCTTTTTCGCCGTACTCATGGACGATGAGGGCTTGCGACTGGGCGTCGATTTCGCTGTGGTGAACCTTCTGGGCAATATTCAGTGCGCTGAGGCAAACCTCGTCATCATCTTCAGCCACGCTGCCGTCGACGGGATTGCCGCTGCCATCAAAGCAAGACTTGTGGTGTTCGACATCGAGTGGAACGGTTCGGAGTAGGCGCAAAATATTGTGACGGGTTTGGAAGAGTGGACGGAGGTTTTCGTCAGCTCCCGCTTGGCCAACTGGAATTTGCGCAAGGGCGTTTTGTTTCTGCGCCAGGTACTGAGCCACTTTGGGGAGCAGTGTGGGGAGATGATTGGCGAGGGCACGAACCTCGTGACGAGAGAGCGCTCGGTCTGGAGGAGTTGGATTCATGACGTTTCCGCCGCCACCGCTCATGCCGCCGCGGTTCAAAGCAAGGGCGTTTGAGGTCGTGAGTACAAGCGTTCCAGCGAAGAGAATTCGAAACGTGAGACCGGATGCTATCATGGTGGCTCCTCTGGTATTGAGAGTACGTTAGCGATGGCTCCCTGCGACTTCAATTGCGTTTTGCGAAAAAACAACGAAGTTATTGCGTAATGCAAAATGGAGGTTCGGATGTCGCGCCCCAACATCTTTGAGTTTAAGAGTTATAAGCCGTATATTCTGGCGCATCTCGATGCGCTTCCCAATCTCGGGAGAGGGCAACGCAAGCACTTGGCGGATGCCGTCGGTTGTCAGACGCCGTTTATCACGCACGTGCTCAACGGGGATTATCACTTTAGTCTTGAGCAAGCCGAGGCTGCGACACGGTGGATGGGACTTTCGGAAAGCGAGGCGGCGTTCTTCCTGCTCCTGGTCATGCGTGATCGGAGCGGCTCCTCGCAGCTCACCATGTTTCTCACCCGCCAGATTGACGAGCGGCTTGAACGAGAGCTTTCGATAAAAAAGAAAGTGAAGATCACAAAGAGCCTCGATCTTGAAGCGCAGGTGACCTACTACAGTCACTGGCTCTATGCCGCCGTGCACATGGCGCTGCTGATTCCGGAACTGCGAACAATTGCGGCGCTTGAACAGCACTTTTCTGTGCCGTCGGTGCAGCTGCTCTCGGTTTTGAACTTTTTGTCGGAGCACAAGCTGATCGAGAGCTCAAAAAATGCTTACCGTGTTTTACAGCCGATGCTGCATCTGCCACGTGGTTCAAAAGTTCTTTCGCTGCACCACACACAGTGGCGGTTAAAGGCCATTGAGGCGAGCCAACTCAACGAGTCGACGAATATGCACTACTCGGTCGTGATGTCGCTTTCTCAAGACGCCTATGATCAGATCCGAGCAAAGCTTGCGCGCTTCATTGAAGAGGTCGCCGACACGGTTAAGCCATCGGCGGATGAGAAGCTCGCTTGCCTCTGTCTTGATCTCTTTGAAACGTGAGGTTCATTGCGGCAGGCCGGCGTCAATCCAGCGCGCGATGTAGCTGATTTCTTCTTCGCTGAGGGCTGGGCCATCTTCCGGTGGAGGCATGCGCGTGTCGTCGGTTTTTCGCATAATTCTCACAATGCCGCTCGTTTGACCTGGAGCTTTCCAGCGACGGTTGCCGGCGATTTCGCCATAGGGGAAAAAGAGTGTGGCAGCGGCTTCGGTTTTATCGTCGGGGTTATGGCAGTTCATGCAGCGCGGGCGAACAACACGAGTGATCAGGGTGTCGTAGTTGAGCGGAGCATCAGCCAATGGCGGAAGCGGTGGTTCAATTGGCCCTGGGCCGGCGTGTTGGCAAGCGGGCAGGCTTGAGACTTGAATGCTTGAAGTGTCCGGCGCTCCGGCATCGAGCCACGCTTGGAGAATGGCCTTTCGGCAATCGGTGAGCGGTGCGTAGCCCGCTGATTGCGGTGGCATACTGTTATTGCGCACCGAAGTCGAGATGCGATCCTTTACAGCGCGAATCGAATCGATGGAGTTCACGAGAGGGGCTGTGCGACCCGAGTGGCAGCTCACACAGGAGTTTAAAACTTGGGTTTGAATGAGCTTGCTGTCGATCAATGCAGTGAGCGCAGGCTCTCCGGCTTTGCCATTCAGCGCATCGGCGCCGAGTTTGTCTTCGCGGTAGCTGCAAGAGGAGAGGCCAAGTGCCGCAAGAGTCAATGTGATCAAGAAGATTGATCTAGAGCCAATAGTGAAGAACGAGCCACGCATAGTCTTCCTCCATGGGGTTCGGGGCATTGAGTCTTTGCTTCGTCCATGCGCCAGAAATTTCAATGTGCGGAAGCGGCGTCCACTGCACCCCAGGGCCGCGGCGTTCAATCGAGCTTGAGGCACTTGCAAGATCGCTCTCAAGTCGCTCGTAAAGAGCGTAGACATCAAGGCCTTTCACGATTGAGTAGCCGAGGCGATGGTAGGTGACAAAGGATGCGGTGTTTGAACGGCCATCGCGGTTTTGCCAATCGAATTCACCCAAGTAATAGGCATTTTTGCTCAGCCCGAGCGAGGCCCAAATGCCGAAGAGAGTGCGTCGATTGCCGTCGCGATCGCCACGGAGCACGTTTAAGCCAATGAGGTGTTTTTCGCTAAAGCTAAGGTCAGCGGCAAGACTCAAAGCTTCTTCGGAGTTTGAAGGGCGAGGTTCTTTTGAGGCCGTGAGGCTGACCGAGACGGTCTCGGTTGCGTAGCGAGTTTCAAAGGCATCGCGATTGGCCTCAAGACCAAAGCCGGTAAACGAGCGGATGAAAGCGATGTGATCGGAGGAGTGGATGCCATAGGCCGGAACAAATCGGCCGGCGCGCAGGCTCACATTCTCACTGGCATCGTACTTTCCCCAGAAAGATGTTCCATAGGGTTGCCAAACTTCTCCTTCTTGCTTTCCAAGTTCAAAAAAGACCGTCCAGGCGTCTCGCACCCAGGCCGCGGCAAGCGAGGCTTGCATTTTGATAAAGCGCCCAGCTCTGATGGCCGTATTCTCTTGATGGACCTGTGCGCCGCGAATGTCGCCACCAAGCCAGAGTGCGTTTTCGAGCTTCTCTTGGTCGGCAAGTCCCCACGTGACGCCGGTTGAAGCTTCGCTTCCCCAGGTCGTAAGAAGTTCTGCCGCGAGCTTTCGGCCGTAAGGTGTCAGCATCCCTCCGCCCGTTGGTGAAACGTGACAGGCCATACATGTGTTGTAGCCGTGGCGAACGAGCTCAGGAAAGGCTTCGCCCGAGCGAGAATACAGGGAAAGTATTCCGACGACGATCAGTGGTGAGAAAGGTCGAAACCGAGTCACGCGAGGCCTCACTTCGAGTCAGCTTCAAAGCGAACATTGATGTCGACATTGTCGGCGAAGGTAATACCGGCGTAGCGAGGAATATCGATTCCGTACTCGCTCAGTTTGATGTTGAACTTGGCGTCAACGGCATACCGGGTTTCGCGCGCTTCGACTTGGGCCTCGCCTGTTACCGGTTTTGCAACTCCATGCAGAGTCAGCGTTCCGGTGAACGGAATGGCTTTTCGATCTTTGCTGGCATCGACTTTAAGGGAATCGACTTTCAAGATGGCCTCAGGGAATTGACCGACGGCGAGATACTTGTTTTTCATGTGCTCATCGCGGAGCTCGATTCCGGAATCAAGGTTTTCAAGTGGCACTTTGAATTCGCCAGAGACGGTTCCGTCGGTCATATCGATGGCAGCGGCCATCTCCTTGGCTTGCCCTTTGACTTTGAGAAGCGCCGGGCGGCCGATGCCGATGAATTCCGTTTTGGCCGAATCTGGAACTAAGTGCAGTGGCTTGGCTTGAGCCAGAGCTGGAAGCGTGCTGGCGAGGAAAGTGAGAAGTGCGACACGGCTATACTGAGATCGAAACATGAATCCCCCTTGGCTTCTTAGAGCACCACGTGAGTGGTACAGCCTTGAGACTAAGGATCGATGACTCCGACGTGAATTGAATTTTGCGCAAAAGGTAAGCGCAATATTTCGTGATACAAAACAGATGGGATGGCCCGTGCGCTAGTCGCCAGGACGTTGGTCGAACACCGTTAACGGCGACGCGCCGAGCTCGTCGAGACGCTTTAGGACTTGTTCGAAAACTTCTCGCGGTGGCCGGTAATGGCCGCTCTTTCGGTTGATCGTCTCAATTTGCCCGTTTCGGACAGACATTTCACCAGCTCCGGCGACCGCGGCACCGGCGAGATATGACGAATGATGAATCACATCGTGTTTCGCAGGGCCGCCATAGAAGAAGCCGCTTTGATCCATCACGTAGTCGAATCGCACAGCCACATCGTTCTGGCCGAGGAGTTTACCTTGGCCGTCATAGAGGCGACCATTTTCAAAATAGATTCGGTTCTTGAGCTGCTCAGGACCGCGAAAGTATCGAACACCGAATAGGCCACCGTCAGATTCGAGGCCGTACTCGGCATCCAGTGGAATCAATTTGAATGGCGCAAGCTTTGACGGGGAATCGGTGCGAAGGTGATGCGCGGTATCGATCGCCGCTCGCTGCCCCTTCGTGAATTCGGTTCGAACTTTACTGAGGGCATCGATGCCAAACCACGTTTGTGCGACTTGGCTGGCTTGCTCGGCGAGTGCGCGATTCTGACTTGTGGTGAGACTGAAGAGCCGTTTCAGCGCTCGATATTCGAGGGCAAGGCCAATGCGGTAGAATGCTTCTCGTTGTTTGAGATCTCGCGCAAACTGGACGATGTCGCGGAGTATGATGGGGTCGCTTTCGTGTGTGGCGAGCAGTCTTTGGCTGACGTCGAGGCCGTCGCGAGGGTTCAAACGTCGGAGGAGAATGTCTGTCCATAGGTTGCGATTGGTGTTTGAGATGGAGCGATCAAGGAAGAGTTCGCGAACATGATCAATGGTCGACATTGAAGTATCGGCTGCAAAGAGCAGTCGTCGAATATCCATCGCGGCTTTCGAGGCCGTGTCTTGAACTTGTAGAGCGTGAGTGAGTGCCGCAAGTTTCGGGTCGAGTTCTTCGG
>JAEUWE010000336.1 GCA_016791465.1 Pseudobdellovibrionaceae bacterium | reverse complement strand
TAGCGGAAAGGTCCGAAGCGCCAATCCAATCGGAACCAAGCTCAATTTCTTTTGCAGACGAGCTTTCAAGTCCCTTCGTGCAAACGACGCCAAGGTCGTCGGCAATACAGAATATTCCGTACTCGATTGTCAGCTCTCTTGGATTCTGAAGCTGGCGCTGGGGAATGACGGCCGAACTGTTGCGTTCGGACACATCGATATCGGCGAAAAAGCGACAGCTGGTGTTGTTGCCATCAATCACACAGAGCTCGCGGTCGTTCACTTCAAAATCTTTCAGCGCATTAAACGGGCCGAACGTCTCCGGCGGAGAAATGACTTTGATGTAGCGCCCCGCCTCTGTGGACCAACGCTCTTGTTCGGCATTATGGCAGAGTATCGTGTGATCGGCCTGTGCAACGCAGAAGCGGGTATAGGTAAACCGAATACTCTGGCCTGCGGCTTGGCCGGCGATCTCTTCAATCGGTTTTTCAAATTTTGCCGAGTTCCTCCAGCAGTGAAGGCCTGATTCATCGCGCGCACAAGTTCCTATGCGATTTCCGAAGAGTTCAGTCACTTGGCCGATCGGTTCGACGATGGTGCCGGTGACAGTGTCGCCGATACAGATCATCTTCCGCTCTTGGTCGCGCGTCACACCGCAGACGAGATCCTGCTGGACCACGGTGAGATCGAGAGGCTTGGCATAAATACGTTTGGCCGTCTTGGGCATATTAGGCCGAATCTCGGTGTTGGCAGCCGTTCCGGCGGCCGCTCCAGGTGTGGAGACGGTTGCCGATTCAAATGGTGGGAGCGGGCGGGCATTGGCCGTCTCGATACCGAGAACGTGTGTGAAAAATAAAAGTGCCGCGAGTGAAACGAAGGCGATAGATGAAATGGTCGCTTTGCGCATAGACTCCCCTTTTGGACAGGCATCGAAGCTATACGGTGGATGAGCAGTCGTGACAATCGGAGAGACGTGTTCATCGTTTTCGATAGAGTTTCTTACAGGCCAATGATGCGACGCATTATTATGGATGAAGTGGCGATCCCGGCGTCAAACTGGCTCTGTTTAACTTGGCGCTGATTATGCTCTAGGTGGGTTTGAGTGTTGTTTGGAGTACCGAATCGACTGTGAGATCGACGGTTTTGGAGCCAGAGCGACACTGCGCCGATCAACCGATGTTTTATAGGGGGGCTTTATGATTAAAAGTTTGTTTTCTCGAGTGGCGACAGGGCTTGCGGTCGGCGTGATCGCGCTTGCGGCAATCGCGGCTGAGGCGCAGGTCATTGGCGAGCTTTACCCCGGAGGCCCACGCCATCCCGGTGCTCCGGGACAGCCCGGTCGTCCCGGTCGCCCAGGATACCCGGGGCGTCCTGGTGGAATGAGTGAAGATGTAACAATGACGGTTGGTCGCCAGTACCAGGGCTTTACACGGCTCGATATTTCGCAACTGATGGCGATTGCGACTCAGGGTCGCAGCATCGAATCGCTCACAGTGACGATGTGGGCACCCGGTGGCCGTTCGCAGGCGACTCTACTTGAGAACGGTCGACCAACTGGTGCGACGCAGTTCGTAGGAGGCTACGCCTCGTCTTACTACTTTGGCGTTCAGTTTCCTGGAGCGCGCAGCTTGCTGGAGTTGCAGATCAATGGACCGGTGTACATCGAGACCGTGACGGCGCGAGTGATTGGCTCTGGACATCAGCCTCCGGGATGGCCGCAGCAGCCGGTCGTTTTAACAGAGTGGGTGAATCAGACTTTCCGCGGCGGCGGATATCTTGATCTCTACTCTGTGGTCGATCTCTATCGCCATCAAGGAATGCGAGTGACAAGGGTGTTGATGCGAGGAACTTCTGCTCGCGGCTTGGGCCAAGCGGAGCTCCAGGTGAACAGGGTGCCTCAGGGGCAGGTGACGGTGGGTACTTGGAGCCAAGAGTACTCATTTTATCCTTACGGCATGGCTCGTTTGGGCTACGAAATTCAAAATTTGGATTTCGTCTTCCGCGGAAATATCACCGTGGAGTCTGTTACTGTCGAGTTGCAACCGTAAGCCGGCATGACAGCGTGACAAATCAGAAGCAGGCGCTTATCTGGAAGCAGATGGCGCCTGTTTCTTTTTTGGATATCACACAGTCTTCTGCCGACGCACTTGGGGTTCGGCCCGGGCGGGTGCCGCTGGGGCTTGAGCAAGAGCTGAAGCGTCAGGTTTTGAGTCCAATTACCTTTGCCGGTGCTTTCGAGGTCTTTGATTTTTCAAAAGGCTATGACCCGGCCCGTGAACGTCGATATCGATTCGGTGTTGGGCGTTGGGATGAAGACCGCATCGGTATGTACACGACGGAGCTTTTTCAAAGCGGCGGGGAGCCGCGCACCGTTCACATGGGACTTGACCTACAGGCCGACGAAGGGACGCCAGTATTTGCTGGTTTACCAGGAGTTATTTGGGGGACTGCTATACTGCGATCGCCCGGCGACTACGGCGGAGTGGTCATCGTTCGAAGTCATTTTTTGACGGGTTCCGGCGAACGACAGGAGATCTTTGTTCTGTATGGACATCTTTCGCATCTTTCAGTTCGAAGATGTGAGCAGGGCCAAGAGATCGGACAGGGAGATTTGATCGGCTGGCTTGGCGGGCCGACTGAAAATGGCGGCTGGAATCCGCATCTTCACTTACAAATGAGTTGGCTTGAGCCGAAGGCCGTTGATCTGCCGGGGGCTGTTCGTCTGCAGCATCGCGAGTTGGCCCGAATACTCTTTCCGGAGCCGCTATTTTTTTGATTTAGCAGCTGATTTTTCGGGGGCCGCGATTGAGGTGCCGTTTATAGCGGGATCCATCTTCTTGAGAATGTAGCCTGCGCCGTAGACGGTTGAAAACTCGTGATCAAATCCGTTCAGTTTTTTACGCAAAAACACCATGTGAGTGTCGATCGTGCGATTTGAAATTCCAGCATTTTTCCAAACGGCATCCAAAATTTTATCGCGTGAAATGACCTTGTTCTTGTTGAGCACGAAGTAGCGAAGCAGATTGAATTCAAGGACCGTCAGCGCAACAGTTTGACCAGCGACGGTTGTTTCAAGGCGGCTGCTGTCGACGACCAGGTTTCCGCACTCGATAACATCGGGAGTTTCTGCAGTCTCTTCAAGGCGGCGAATTTTGGCGAGAACTCGAGCGACAAGCTCTCGAGGCTTGGCATTTTTTACGACATAGTCGTCTGCGCCGTGAGCGAACGCCTGTGTCAGGTTCTCAATGTCGTCCGAGCCTGTGTAAATCAAGATCGGAATGTGTTTTGTCTCATGGCGCTCGCGAAGAATTCTGCAGAGGTCGTGGCCGCTTTGGTTCTGGAGTCCAAGATCGAGAATGATCAGGTCAGGGCGTTCGGAGGCCGCGAGTGTTAGGCCTGTTGATGCGTCCAGCGCCTTTAAGACAGTAAAGCGGTACGAGAGCAACTCATCGACGAGTTCCAGGATTCCTTTGTCGTCGTCGATAACCAAAATGCGTTTAAATTCTCGAGCAGAGTGTGATGATCGGCCACCGGAGCGCCCCGGTCGTGAATTCTTGGAGTCCCCATCCTGCGATGAAGCATGACGATGGTTCAGCATAGACGATTCGTGAGTGCTGTTTACTGACATCCGTGCAGTCCTCATTTTTTATCCGTATCGGAATTGTCGCCGAGGTTACTTTAAACCTTGTCAACATTCCCAATAATATCCGTGTCTGTCGCACTTATAGCAAGTGTCTGCTGAAGACTTATGAACGGGTGCAGCAGTTCGTTTTTTCGCCTCTTGAATTGTTGAACTTACAGGATTGTCGATACCGCTCTACAGGGCCGGCGTGTTCTGCTCGCCCAGCTCTTCTATATCATAGGGAGAGAGCCTTCTATCTGGGTCTCAAAACTGCAATATTCGAGAGTCTTATGACGGCTCATCGTGTTCGTTTTGAGGGGCAAAATGTTAAGCTGGTTTAAGAATTATAAAGCGGGGATGGAGGCCGACGTCATGACGCGGGCTGTGAAGCTCCCTCTTGCGACGCCAGCTCTCGCCGACGAACGTCGAGGCCGAGCGTGGTGGTTGTCGGGTTTTGCTGCGGTTATGGGCAGCGCCGGCCTGACTCTTCTGCTTGATCCGGAGACGCTGTGGCGTCCAGTGGCGGCTCTCGCATTGGCGCTCATAGCGGCTGGCTACGCAATCTATATTGGCGAGCGGAAGCGATTGGCGCCGATCAAGGGCCTTCTAGGCGTGTGGTGGATTGCGTATTCTCTGCCGCTTATTTATTCCGGACCGCTGGATACAGCACGGGCCAGTCTTGAGCATTTGAGCGGAATCAGTGCCGCTGCAGTGGCGTTGATTTTCAGTTTTACTTTTCAAGGGCCACGAGAATTGTTCTTTGTTACTCAGGGTGTGCTTCTCGCGCTCGCATTGGGTTCGGCGGTTGGATCTCCGAATGATTTTTGGTTGAAAACAACGTCGGCACTTTTTGTCGCAACACTTGGCATCTTTTTTCTCCGCGTCTCGCGAACTCGAGAAACGCTGACGCTTCAGCGATTGGAAACTTCGCGTGACCGGGCGCTCGCTCTGCGTGGAAAGATTGGTGATCTTGTCGATTCATCTGAGGTGGCTCGTGAGCGTCTTTTGGGACCACTCACGCGTGGGCTGAACTTCTATTCGGTGAGGTCTTCTCCGGAGAAATTGGGACTTGAAGAGTTTGGCCAGGGGCCGGTGTTGACGATTGACACATTGGTGAGCGAAGCGCGGCGTTCGCTTTTACAGTTCCAGAAAAACTGGGCCACAAAGGTGGGAGCGGGCCCTGTTCGCTTTGTCTTCTTTCCGCCAGTGATTGGGACGGAGATGTCGACTCTGGTGGCGGGCGATGTCGGCACGCTCATTTCTGGTATTGGCACCTGCCTGAGCTTGGCGCTTGAATCTTTGCCTGAGGCGGGTCCGAGACGGGAACGTCGTGAGGGCGTTGTGCGGCTTTCGATTCGTGTGGGACTTCGAGTTGTTGAAATTGCGGTTGAAGACAACGGCCGCGGGACACTGGGAGTCGTCGGAGCGACGGAGCTGGTTGAACAACTCACGGGCCTCCGCCGGTTTGCTGAAAGTCACGGCGGTAAACTTGAGCGCTTTGCGCGCCTTGGTGTGGGAGCGCGAACGGTGATCGAACTGCCGCTTCGGGCAGCGACACGCGATTTACAATATGGAATTTTACCGGTTACGGAATTTGATCCGGCATCGGAAGAGGCCACTGTAACTGCGCCGCGCGCTTGAGGCGGTCCGTAATGGCGCTCCAAAGGCCGTCTGTTTTTGAGCGCGGTAAGCGAACAACGATAAATTCAGCGGTGCTGCTATCGGCCTCGCGAAACTGGTGGTAGAGCTCGCGCGCTGCGAGTCGTGGGTCTTCGTTGAGAGTAAGCACAGTCGCCTTCGCTGCGGTTGGGAGGCCGAGTTGCTTTGCGATGGCCGTTGTGTCGAGCGGCGTTTGAGACGGCTTCTCGTCGAGAGACCAGACGAGCGGTTTTCGAGGCATATAGTGATGTTCCAGATGGCCCGGACTTCGCCGGTCATTTCGTGCAGGTGTCTCAACACTCATATCGAGTCCTTCAGCGGCAAGGCGAGCTTTTATCTGATCGGCTGTTACTCCGCCGGGCCGTAGGATCTCGAGTCGGTCTGAAGTGACTCTCAGCACGGTAGACTCGACGCCGACTTCAGACGGGCCGCCGTCGAGAACGAGGATGTCGCCATTTTCGATTTCACGCGCGAACTCTTGCTGAACGTGTTCGGCTCGTGTGGGTGAGGTGTGGCCAAATTTGTTGGCGCTCGGTGCTGCAAGAGGGCCCGTTGTGCGGATCAGCTCGAGAGTGAGCGGGTGATTGGGCATACGGACGCCAACGGTCTCAAGTCCCGACGTGATCGCCGGATTGACGCTGGGATGTTTTGGGAGGACGAGAGTCAGCGGTCCTGGCCAAAAAGCCGTTGCTAAAATGCCGGCAAGCGGCGGCCATTCTGCGACCAGGCCCTTGAGCTGCTCAAGTTCGGCAATGTGGACAATCAGAGGGTCGAAGCTCGGACGCTCTTTGAGTGTAAAAATCGATT
>JAEUWE010000324.1 GCA_016791465.1 Pseudobdellovibrionaceae bacterium | reverse complement strand
GCGTTTTTTTTGTGGTGACCGTGGGTCTACAGAAGGAGCTGGAGAAGGTCAAGGTTCATTCCTGCAAAGTGGTCGACAGTTTGCGCGCATAGCAGGGCAGACACGATGTCGAGACCGTTGAGAGCGAGACGCACGTGGCAGCCGATTGAGGTGTGAGTGCCTAGAGGAATGGCAATTTTGGGAAAACAGTCCGAGCAAGGCGTGGTTTCTGTTAAGCTGAAAAAGTGCGTAATTTCATATACTTAAAAGTTTGTTGTTGCGACTAAAACGGCGCCTGTGCTAAGCACTGAGAGTCCATTCACAACACGATATTTGCGGGGCATCACCACAACTATGCTTTATCAATGGCTCCACTCGCTGGCGGATCAGTACTCGGCTTTCAACGTTTTTCGATACATCACTTTCCGAACATTTATCGCGTTCTTCACGGGCTTCTTTTTCTGTCTGTGGATTGGACCGCGATTCATTAAGGGGCTTGTCGATCGTCAGGTTGGACAGAGCATTCGCGACGATGGACCACAATCGCATAAGAAAAAAGCCGGGACGCCGACGATGGGTGGCGGTTTGATTTTGATTGGCCTCCTCTTGCCGGCGCTTCTTTGGGTGAATGTTCTTCATCCATTGGTGTGGGCGACGTTGGTGGTGACAATTGGATTTGGATATATCGGTTACGTCGATGACTCGCTGAAGGTAAGAAAGAAGAACTCGAAAGGTCTTCCTGGAAAGCTGCGTCTTGGCTGTGAGTTCTTGATTTCGGGTGCCGTGATTGCGGCGCTGATTCAGTGGTTCAATTTGTCGACGATGGTCAGCATCCCGTTTTTTAAAAATGCGGGTTTTGATATCGGGTGGATGTACGTCGTATTCGGCTCGCTGGTTGTAACCGGATGCGCGAACGCGGTGAACCTGACGGACGGTCTTGATGGTCTTGCGATTGTGCCGGTGATTGTTTCGGCATCGACGCTCGGGGTGTTTGCCTATGTGGCGGGGCACTCGCAGATCGCCTCTTACTTGCAGATTCCGCATGTTCCAGGCGCGGGGGAACTTGTTCCGCTCGCGGGAGCGATGATTGCGGCCGGGCTTGGCTTTCTCTGGTTCAATACGTATCCAGCGCAAGTTTTTATGGGTGATGTCGGTTCGCTATCGATCGGTGGCTTTCTTGGCATTATGGCGGTCTTGACGAAGAACGAACTGGTTTTGATCGTTCTTGGCGGCGTGTTTGTGGTGGAGGCGCTGTCAGTGATCACGCAGGTGATTTCGTTTAAGCTCACAGGTAAGCGCATCTTCCGCATGGCGCCGATCCACCATCACTTTGAATTAAAAGGTCTTACCGAAACCAAGATTATCGTTCGCTTTTGGATCATTTCGATCCTGCTGGCGATCTTGAGTCTCGCGACATTGAAACTACGCTAAAAGCTGCGCTTGTTATTTAAAGGAGTCCGTTCCATGCCATCGCCATTGCCACCGCCCTCTGGGCAGCCTGCACCATTTACTGAGTTTAAGGATTTGGAGGGAAAACGCGTTCTGATCGTCGGTCTTGCGAGATCGGGCGTCAGTCTCGCTCACTTCCTGACTGAGTGCGGAGCTGTTGTTACGATTTCTGATCACAAATCAAAGCCTGAGTTGGCGTCATCGCTTGAGCAAATCGAAGGCCTGAACGTACAGCTCGATCTTGGTGGCCATAGCCCGAAGGTCTTTTTGGCTCAGGACGTGATCATCCTCTCGCCTGGGGTTCCGCCCAATTTGAAGATCTTTGAGTACGCGCGAAATAACGGCGTCATCGTCACCGGTGAGTTTGAGTTCTCATCGTGGTTCATCAAGCAGCCGATCGTTGCGGTGACCGGTACGAACGGTAAGTCGACGACGTGCAAACTCGTTGAGCTTTTTTTGAAAGAGTCGGGAGTGAAGTGCTGGCTTGGTGGAAACTTTGGTGAGCCGCTGGTTGAGTATCTGCGCCTGCTTAAGGGGGGAGAGACTTTTGACTCTGTAATCGCCGAGGTTTCAAGCTTTCAGCTTGAGCATTGCGATCGCTTTACTCCGCAGAATATCGTATTCACGAACCTCGCCGAGAACCATCAGGACCGCTATAAGTCGATGGAAGAGTATGTGAATGCAAAGCGCCGGATTTTCCAAAACGTCAATCAGGCGACGACGTCAATCTTGAATGCCGATGACAATGCGGTGGTTGAACTTGCGCGTGATCCTGCTGTTCAGCGCGGTCGGATTTTCTACTTCTCGCGAAAACCCGCTCTTGAACCTCAGATCATGACTATCGGTGGTGGCGTTTGCATTAAGGATGAAATTCGCATCCGCACAGGCCCCGAGATCGAGTACTACTCGGTCAAAAACATGAAGATGCGCGGTAAGCACTCGATCGACAACATCATGGCGGCGATCCTCGCTGCTCGCGAACACGGTGGAAAACGCGAGTCGATTCAGAAGGTGATCGATACCTACGGAGGCATGGCCCATCGTCTCGAGTACGTCCGTCGTGTCGGCGGTGTTGAGTTCTTTAACGATTCAAAGGCCACAAACGTCCATGCGGTGATGCGCGCTCTCGACGCTTTTGATGAGAATGTGATTCTCATTATGGGTGGAAAGGACACGAATCTCTCCTATGAGCCACTCCGCGAGATGGTGA
>JAEUWE010000312.1 GCA_016791465.1 Pseudobdellovibrionaceae bacterium | reverse complement strand
GACAGGCGGTTCACTCAACTATTTGTCGCACTGGCAAAGTTGCATCTGGGAGAAAGGAAATCCATGTCGCGAAAACAGACCACATTTCATGGATTTCCTAAGAAAGAGCGCGCCTTCGCACCAGGCCGCAGAACCACGCGGGCCTCGCGCCAATGCCGACCGCGCGCAACCAAAGAGGCGATGCACCTTGTTCTCAGAAGCGATCGCGCACGAGGAGCAAAATCGCTTCTCAAATACGACGCTGTCGTCCGAGCGGTGATCGCGAAAGTCGCCAAACGACGCGGTGTTCGTGTCTATCGTATTGTGAACGCCGGAAACCACCTGCACGTTACGCTGAAGCTCTCAAAGCAGTTTCTGTGGCATGGGTTTATATCGGGAGTGACCGGTGGAATCGCGCGGGCCATTGGTTTTAAACGTGACGCAGGATCGCGACAGGGGTTTTGGAACTCGCGCCCATTTACACGCGTCATCGCCTGGGGCCGCGACTACAATGTTGTAAAAGACTATCATGTTTTGAATCAGCTCGAAGCGGACGGTGTCGTGCCGCCGCGTTCGCAGATGCTAAGGCCCGAGCGATGGCGCCACGTGGTGCAGGCCTTTTCATGAGCTTCGGGGGATGGAGTGATCCCTACTCGCGACAATGAAAGCGAGCCGGACTTGCGAAGCGATCAAATACCGAATGGTCCCCTTCAGAGTCCGTAAATCTCGCGCTGCTCAGCCTCGACCTTAAGCACCTCGGACTCGGCAATACATTCAGGAAGATTCGCCTCCGGATGCGCTCGGCGGAAACTTCTCACGTCTTCGCTTTGATAGGGATCCGCTATGACATACCCGGTTTCTTCGACACAGCGGCCGCCCGCATCACAACTGTCCCAGCGCGCTCCATAAACAAGACGGCCGTCGCGAGTGAAGCCCGGATACCCATCCACCACGGATCGCCGACTCGTATCGCGAACCGCGAACACCCGCTTGAGCACTCGATCGTAATAGTGAAGACCGACAATTCCACTCGAGCCTTCATAAAACACGACCGGCGGCTTCTGGCCTTTTTTGGGGTAACCAAAAACGACCTTGGACGACATAAAGTCGACTCGATCAACGAGCCTACAGTCCTCGTGGTTAGCGCCGAATTCATAGATACGAATGCCTCCCAGGCGATCCTTCGGATTCTGCGGACGCGCGGCGAACTCCATCCCGTCCGCCGAGACCATTGGCAGACTGAACATCCAGCCATCAGACGACTTCAAATTTCGACAGAGATAGCGATTGCCCGTCGACTCTTTGTCTTCGGCGTTGCCTGCGGAATCGACCGCCACATCGACCACCTCGTTAAAAAGTGCACCAGCCTCCTGTGTTCCCATCAGTCCCGTATCCGAGGGGCTTGGCCACGAGAGCGAGCGAATTCGATGTGCACTCTTGGTTCCACCGGGGAGTTCAGCGGCCGTCGCGTAGAAACCGCGGACGCCAGCGCGAAACTGTGCTTTGGCGCGCTTCTGATCGCGCAAAATATCGCGCAAATGATAGTGAGAACCGTCGACATCCACCACATAACGCCAAGTACCCTGAACAGCAAAAGCTTCGCCACTGAGCGAAGTCAGATACGGCCGCACCGTCTTCTTTTGTCGATCAAGCTCCATGACCGTCACATCGGTTAGGCCCGAGCCGGAATGCGAGCGAAGCAGATAGCGTCCGTCAGGACTGACCCGGGTATATATACCGAGACTGATTCGCCCACCTTCATCCGGCTGAACCCAGCTTCCTTTGAACGGCAAATAGGTGAACGCGGCCGTACAAGCGCCACCTGCCGGGAGGCTCGCGATATCTCGCGCTTGCGGTGAGGGCATCGACGCCTGAGCGCTGGCGACCGGTGGTCCAAATCCGAAGGGCCACTCCTTCATTGCCCGCTCAATATCTGCGGTCGTCAAAACGCCGATCATCGGCCGTGGATTGAACTGACCGTTCTCGACAAGATACGCCACCGGAAAATGATTAAAGCCGTTCGCCCGAAAGACCTCGAGCGATAAAAGTTTACGGGTCAGATCCATTTTCGGAAAAACCGCTTCGCTGCGAACCGAAGCCATCGACCGATCTTTGAGCGTTTGCTCAAGCTCGCGCTTGGCCAGGTTCACGCGCTGTTCGGCAAACTGGACCGACTCGCGCGGATCGAGGAGCGGAATAAACTCATAGCCCTGACGCTTTGCTGCCAACGCAAAATAAGGAAGCGCGCCGGCCGAATACACAAAACGCGGCGACCACAAATAGATCATCGCCTTCTTTTTCGACTGCAAAAGCTTGGCGAGATCGCGGTCGCGAAAGCCTTTCGTTCGCGAAGAGGCGAGCTCCAAAGGCGAAAGTGAGAGCGTCTTGAGCCGACAGTCTACATCCCAATGCGAAACGACGCGAGCCTTAGCAGACGACTCAGTTACCGTCACGTCGCCCCCTTCAGATATTTCGAGATCGACCCAAGCACCAAGTTCGGCGCGGGCTCGGCGATAAGCTTTTGTCATTGAGTCGGTGTCGACACGTCTCACCCATGTTTCATCTTTTCTCCACAAGTGTGCCTGCAGTGTCTTCTCAACGCTGTTCTGACATTTTGCCCGCGAGAACTCTGTCGGCCATGAGGCCCTCTCGTGCTCGGCTGGCTTCGTCGCAAGACCAATGGATGGAACCAAGAGCGCGGAAATGAAAAGTAAGCGCACGACGAGAACTCCTATGAAGAAATAGAACGACTCCCGCAATTCTATACAGCTTCTTCGACAGGGCAAGAGTCGAGTCACCGCACCCGTATGAGAACTTTTTGACGGCCGATTCTCGACGTTGGGTTGAGTTTCACGACCTAGGGCAGAACCTGTGCGACCGGACTCGACGCGACCTAAGCACAAATCTGTGTCAAACATCCCACATCCTTCACTGAACCAGCCTCACGTCCTGTCAAGAATCCCCCCTACACCCCGATGAGTGTTTTGTCGGGAGTGATTAGCATTCGCGACACTTCATAGGGCGCAGGAGTGCCAGAGAGCTTTAGGTCAAAGTTCTCTCGCAAACTGAGTGAATAGTGAAAGGAGGCCTTTCAAGGAAGAGATGTGAAGAAAAGTACAGGGAGTTCTGTGAGCCACAAACATTTCGCGCGAACAGCGCGAAGGTCTCGAGAGTGGCAGCTTCAATGGTGAAGTTCAGAACAGTACAAAAACAAAGGCTCGGATGCCGGTTCCCCAAAAAGAAAGTGTTCGCTTCGAAGAAGTGAGCCAGGGGATCAGAGACAAGGAAGGAATATATGAACGATTTTAACGGAGGATAATCATGGGTTTTCGCGTTTCAACAAACATCGCATCGGTAAACGCTCAGCGTAACCTCGGCGATTCGCAGGCAAAAATTGGTAACTCAATGGCGCAGTTGGCGTCAGGTAGCCGAATCAACAAATCAGCGGACGACGCTGCCGGTCTCGCGATCAGCGAGAACATGAAGGCGCAGATTCGCTCAACTCGTCAGGCTAACCGCAACGCGCAAGACGGCGTGTCGATGGTTCAGACGGCAGAGGGTGGTTTGAACGAGATTTCGTCGATCATCACTCGTCTTCGTGAACTTGGAGTTCAAGCGGCTTCTGATACAGTTGGCGACACTGAGCGCGGCTTCATCAATAAGGAAGTCGATCAGCTCAAGAGCGAAGTTCAACGTATCGCGCAAGTTACAAAGTGGGGTTCAGCTGGTCTTCTCGACGGCACGACTCCGACTTTTGACTTCCAAGTCGGTATCAACAACGACGATTTCTCTGACCGCATCTCTTTCAACGGTGCTGAGAACACGGCGACACTTGATGCTCTGGGAATGAGTGGCGTTGACTACACGTCAAAAGAAGGTGCTCAAGGCGCGTTGTCGCTGCTCGATACGGCGCAAACAAGCGTCAACGGCATGCGCTCAAACCTTGGTGCTCTTCAGAACCGTCTGACATCAACCATCACAAACCTCGGTGTTGCAGAAGAGAACCTCTCGGCTGCTAACTCGCGGATTCGTGACACGGATGTTGCTTCCGCGACTGCTGAAATGACTCGCAACTCGATCTTGCTGCAAAGTGCAACTTCGACCCTTGCGCAGGCCAATCAGAAAGACCAACTTGCACTGAAACTCATCGGCTAATTCAAGAGCTGACAGTTTTCTAAGCACGAGAGACCTCGACTCCCATGGAGTCGAGGTCTTTTTTTTACACTTCGCACTCAATCTCCGACCGCACGATTGTTCACATTTGCTCACAATGTTGTGACGACTGTCCTTGCTGTCGACTCTCTCAACATCTCCAAATCGGTTTCCTCGCAATGACGCGACAAGCACCAAAACGTCTCATTGCTGATCGTTTTATCTCAAATGATTTCAAAGATTTAGACTCAATATTGAAAGTAACTGCGCCGATTACTTTAACGTTGCAAGAATGCGTTTTTGAAAACTGAAGAGGAGACAAACATGAAACAGATCAACATCGAGTCGAAGAGAACTTTGAAAGCCAAACTTCTCGCGACCACTGTCCTCGCATCAACCCTGAGTGTCGCCTGTGCCCCTGGCTTCGAAACAGTGACTGCACTGAGCTGTATGAATGGTCAGTCGTGCTCCGCTACAAACGGCAGCTTAAGCGGAGGCGGAACGAACGGCGGCTCGACAAGCGGAGACTGGAGCGCGATCAGCATGGACGGCTCTATCAATGGTGGACGCTTCGATCGAACGAAAGTGGTCGACATCGACAAGACAGCAAAAACTCTTGTCGTCCGTCTCCCCTTCATCGCCGGCGTGCAAATCGGCATCGAAGCTCCGCTTCCGATTAAGGAGATTCCCGGTGCAACGATTGGTCTCGAACCGAACACCGACGGCTCGTCGGCCCTGGTTCTTCGACTGCCGCTCGCCAAAGTGCTGCGCGGAGTCGAC
>JAEUWE010000278.1 GCA_016791465.1 Pseudobdellovibrionaceae bacterium | reverse complement strand
CGTCTTATGCATCTGGCTGTTTACAAAAATGCGCCAAAGGCCGTGGCTGTCGTGCATGCCCATCCGCCGGTTGCGACAGCGTGGACAGTGGCTCGTCCTGAACTCCAAGAACTTCCCAATGACTGCTTGTCAGAAGTTATTTTGGCGGCTGGTCGAATTCCGTTTATTCCCTATGCGCAGCCCGGGACGTCTCAGATGGGCGAAAATCTTTTGCCGTTTCTTCCGGACTGCCGATTGATGGTTCTGAGTCGGCACGGCGCACTCGCTTGGGGAGAGTCGCTACCCGAAGCCTACAATGGCATGGAGCGACTCGAGCATGCGGCGGTGACACTCGCTCACGCTGTTGCGATGGGTGGGACAACGGCACTTCCGAAAGAGGAAGTGCAGCGACTATGGGAAATGCGCGCTCGATCAGATGGGCGGACGCTTTGAGGCGGGAGTCGCTGGGTCTTTGCTGGTCAGATGAGGTTGCCTCTGGATACTCGCTCAAAATTTTGGACCAACGCCGACTCCCAGACGAGGAAGTTTGGATTCAGGTTCGGTCTTCTGAGCACATGGCCGAATTGATTCGCACTCTTGCCGTTCGCGGGGCGCCACTCATCGGTGTGGCGGCGGCATTGGCGGTGGGGCTTGAGTGTGCAAGCGGTTCGCGCGGTCAGCGTTTGCTCGAGAGCATTGCCGGGCTTCGTGCGGCGCGACCAACAGCGGTCAATTTGATGTGGGCGTTGGATCGCGTGCTGCGTGAAGGTGGTGCGCTTGATCAAGACAGCGTCACAAAAACGGCCGTTGCGATTTTTGACGAAGATGTTGCGATGTGCGAGGCGATGGGACGAAACGGAGCCTCACGAATTTCCGACGGCGAGGGCTGTCTCACGATCTGCAATACGGGCGGGCTTGCAACAGTGGGAAAGGGTACGGCGTTTGCCGCTCTTCGCACGGCACACGAACAGGGAAAAAAGATTCACGTCTACGCATGTGAGACAAGACCCCTTCTTCAGGGAGGACGACTCACAGCGTGGGAACTTCGACGGCTCGGGATTCCATTCACGTTGCTAACGGACAGTATGGCCGCAGTGCTGATGCGTGAGAACCGTGTGCAATCGGTATGGACCGGTTGTGATCGGATGACTCGACGAGGAGATTTCGCCAACAAGATTGGAACCTACTCGCTTGCCGTGTTGGCGAAGCATCATCAGAAGCGATTTTATCCCGTTCTGCCGGCGTCAACAATTGATCTCGCGAGCGCCTCTGGCGGAGATATTGAAATTGAACAGCGAGGCGCTGATGAGGTGCTTGGATTCAGTTCGCCGGCGCGAGGTTTTCGATGGGCTCCCGAAGGGGCAGCAACATTTAATCCGGCTTTTGATATGACACCGGCGGAATTGGTGACCGAGATTGTTTTGGATCAGGATGTGTTCTCGGTCCCTCAGTATCGGGCTTACGTTGAGACGCAAATGAAGGTGGGGCTTTAGTATGTGGGCGATTATTGGCGGTTCCGGATTTGAGAGTTTTGATGGCATCGAGGAGCTTGAAGAGCTCGACCGCCAAACACCGTTTGGCGAATGCTCGAGTGGACTTCGCCGCATTCGCTTTGGTCGACACGAGTGCTTGTTTCTCTCGCGTCACGGTCGCCATCACGAGCTTCTGCCCAGCGAAATAAATTACCGCGCCAATATTTTCGCGCTCAAAAAATACGGAGCACGGAAAGTGATTTCGGTTTCGGCCGTTGGAAGCCTGCAAAAAGAGCTCGCGCCTGGCGATCTGGTGATTCCATCGCAATACATCGATCGCACAAAAGGAGTTCGCACTCACACTTTTCTTGGCGGTGGCCTGGTTGGGCACGTGTCGCTTGCAAAGCCAACGTGGGAAGGTGCCGCGAAACGCGTGCAGGAGATGGAGTTTGATTTCAAAGTTCACCACGGCAAAACCTACGTTTGCATTGAGGGTCCGTCGTTCTCAACACAGTCCGAGTCAGCCTCCTATCGCCAAATGGGCGCCGACATTATCGGGATGACAAACTTCCCAGAATACGCGCTCGCTCGCGAGGCGGGTCTTTGCTATTTGCCGGCATCGTTTGTGACCGACTATGACTGCTGGGATCCAACAATTGAGCACGTCACGCTGCAGGTCGTGCTTGAAACAATGCGCGCGAACAACAAGAAGGCTGTTCGGTTTATCGAGGCCCTTCTCAACGCCAACCCGGGTGAAGATCTGGCATGCCGAGATGGCGGCCTCAAAACAAGTCTGATGACTGATATTCGCACGCTTTCGCCCGCCGTTAAGAGCTGGCTCGAGATTTTAAACGCGTGATAAATTGCTTCATCATGCGAAAGCCGTCGCGCGCAGTATAGTAAACACGTGGCGGCAGGTATCTTTTAGCAAGATACTTGAACTCCCGAGAGACAACGGCATGTGGGTACGCGAGCACGTCGGTGAGGCAGTGACAAAACACCTTATCGCAGCGGACGGATGATGTTGGGAAGAAGAACTCGCTATCGGTGATGTGCCCGACTAAGCCGCCCACTCCACAGCCGGCTCGCAGGATGCGCCCCATCGAATCAATAAAGAGCTGCTCTCTTCCGATCTCACATCTCCAACCAAAAAAGTTATTCTCGTTTCTTGTGATCAATTGATTGGGATCAAGTGGAATGAACCGAATCGGTGAACCAATGATTCCCCCCTCGACATCGGCAATAGGTGTTCCTTTGGGGGACGGAGAGCTTGGGCCAAGCTGGAATGACGCTTGCTCAAACCGCTGGGTCTGATCGTCTTCATATCGAATTGGTCGGGCATTTGGCGAGGCAAACCCATCGACAATTGGAACATACTCCGCGATGACCGGCCGTAAAAACGAGGTGAGCGTCTTAAGCTTCTCACCAAACGCATACGATCGATTCCACAGTCGGCGCTCTGGCGGCATCATCAATCGAACGGTGAGGTGTGGCGTGCTCTGGGCTGCGATCACCGTTTCAGTGAAACGATTGGGTTCGGTAAACTGCGGATGAAAGCTGAGACTCAGCCACTGCAGCATTGGACTAATCGTTTGAAAAAATTCGGGCCCCTTCGTTCCGTTGCTCGTCATACCAACGGTGATATCGCGTTCGCGAAGCCACATTACAAGTTTGACTAAATCTGGCCATAGCGTTGGTTCGCCGCCTGAAAACGAAACAGTTATGCGGCGGTCATTGTAGTGCCGAAGGACGGTTTCAAAGAAACGAAATGCGTCGTCGATTTTCGGCCATGGATGATCGCCGCCCCAGTTGGATTTATCGCAATAAGAACATCGATGGTTGCAGTGGTTGTGTAGCATCCAGCAGATGTGGATATAGGGTCGTTCGCCGGTGCGCAGATAAGAGCCGAGAATAGCATCCACGGGTGGGCGTTTGGCCTGAGTTGTCGGAGTCGTGCCAGCTGTGGCATGACTGGCCGCTTTGGGAGAAACCGTCTTCGACATGATCTATAGCGGTACCTGTGTGTCGACGGTCTGTCAGCTTCTAAAGTCTAACGGTGAGTAAGGACGAGTCGCACCCAGTCAAGCCAATGGCTCTTGGCATGTAGGCTGGACTGAGCAAAATCGGCAGAGCGCTCACGAAATTCCTGCGCATTGCTTGGGATCCAAATACCGAAGGCGCGATAGCCGAGTAAGTAGAAAGGTGTCGATGCGGAAAGATAACTTTCCCCATAGGCGCGAGCGACCGTGCTCGCGTCAATACTGTCAATAAGTCGATCGATTTGGAGATAAAGGCGCTCAGAGCTCTGGCTGGCACCCTTTTGCAGGCGCTCTTTGTCGAGCAAGATTCTCAAGAGCCCCAAGAAAGCGCCAAGGTCTTTTCCGCCACCCATAAATGAAGGGGCAGATCGCATGACAAGTGCGACATCGAGAGCTCGGAATTGATCTTCGTTGAGATACTCAATCATCGCCATCGAAAACGCCGACAGTGAATCGGAGAACTCAGTGACCAGACCGGCACTATAAAGTGAGCTCATGGTGAAGTTCTTGTGCGCCTCAGGATCGGCTTTTCCCTGATCGCCTTTGGTCGGATTGAAGGACCGTTCGGCCAGAGAGGGGAGCATCTCGGCGACGAGAAGTGCGCGATCACGGCCGCCCGTAAGACGGCCAGTCCCTAGGTACCGGCCACTGTTGATCTCGTACATGAGTCGTCGGTACGGTAGTCCGAGGTAACTTTGAACCTGCGCTGAACCAGAGATATAGCGTGTGAACGGCGCAAGCTCCGTGGCGACTTCGGCCATTTGCATAAGGCAGGCATCGCTGACGTAAAGATCGATCGGGTTTCCTTCGAGTGTGCGCGTGACAACGTCAGAGAAAATGTCTCTGAGGTCGGGAATCGTCAGACGCTCACCGGTTTGCGGAAGAAAGAGAACGCCGCCGAAGGTCTTTCGAATTCCGGGTTGAGGCAGGGCGTGAACAATATCTGGGATATCGGTTTCGCTGAGCAGTCGGCCGGGAATTGTCGTCGGCCCAGATGGATAGGCCGTCCATCCCTGCCCGTGTCCCCACAGTATCACCATCGTGTTCTCAGATGGATACTCGCGCAGTGCCCACTCCAAAAATGTATGAAGGCGCTCAGTGTGTGAGGGCTTGCTATGCGGTACTGTTTCCGGCTCCATGCTGACCACTGGTGAAGCAATGGAATTGAGATCAAGTCCCGCGAATTCTGCTTTGCTTTGCGGCGATCGATACGGCCGATCATCGCGTAGAAACATGTGCAAGCGCCTCACGCCCGAGAGATCATCAGTATAGACCTGAACCACGAGATCGGAGTTGAGGGTCGATCCCGCTCTTGTTTTTCCGGCAAAACGGCCCTCCATTTCGGCCAGGTCCCAAAGAGCGTAGGGGCTCAAGTCGTTGTCGGCGGCCATGTAAACTAAAATGGTCCAATCTTTGTGGCAGGCGCGGCGATCGATCTTTTCTCGCTTTAAGCGAAGCTTGTAGGCCTCATAATTTCTGTCGAGAGAGGGGTCAAATTTTGTTCGATCGCGGCCATTCCAGGTCGATCGACAAGATTTTTGTGGATACCAGCTCGGCTTGGTGCTGGCCTGACTTTCGTTTGGGAAAAATAAAAATACGGATACAAAAAAGAGAGCCATCAGCATGATGGCTCTCTTTGTCAGCTGCGAATCAGCTTTCGAATGTCCGAAAGCAAAGCGCATAGTGACCTATCTGTTGGATGCCGCAGTCAAGCCTTCGACGATAGACGCCAAGGGGAGGCCGGTGCGAAGTGCGGTTTGAACGGCGATGTCTTTCCAGAACGCGGGGAGGGGCGATGTTCCATCCCAGTCGGTCGCTGTGACGCGCGAGTCACCGTAGGATTCAGCGCGTGCTCCGGCTGCGGGGCTCCACAAAAAGTCAGGATGGGCATTGTGGTACCACTCGCCGCCGATCATATTGCCGTCCTCGTCGAGCTCGATGTCGTACATATAAGTGACGCTGCTCACGGCGTCGCGATCGGCTGAGTCGTACTCGGCGTGTGAGGCACGGGTCTCGACGACATAAGTCACTTCCATTTCGATACCGACAACAGCAACCGCGTGGCGCGAGCGGAACTTCTTAAATTTGTCCTTGCGGAAGTCAGACAATTCAACTTTTGCTTCATCGAGCGAGCCGACGGCTTTGCCGGTCTTTGGGTTGAAATAAGAATAAGAGTACGAATAAACCGGCTGGTTCCAGACTTGATAGTCATAGGTGGCGTCCATGACGAAGCTCTTTTTGGCTACGCCAATCTGGTTCACGATGATGGTGTGCCAGTTTGCGGGATTCGTATCAAAACACTTCTCATCCAAAATGCGGCCCGACTCTTCGTCGACCTTTGCATCCTTGTCGTTGCAGCGTCCACCGATAAAGCGCGATGGCGTACGCGCTTTGGCCCATAAGTAGGTAGTAAGACCTTTGATGTCAGAAGGATAAAATTTAAGTGTGCTTCTGCCATCAGCCGAAACGGTTTCAACTGTTTTTGTCGGCCGAGGGGCCATATAGGCAGCCGGCGCCCAGCCATGACAGAGGCCCATCCAGCCTTCGACTTCGCCCTTGTCGTCCCAATAGGCCTTACCTTCATTCCACATGAATGGAGTGAGGTAGCCGTGCTCGTAAACAGAGCCGTTTGCCGTGAGGTCACCAATCAGAAGATCATACTTTTCTGAAGGAGAAAGCGTGTCGAGTTCGTCGCCGTTGTCGGCGATGCGCTTCAGCGAGCTGTCTTCACTGGTGATGAAGTCGTAGTAACCCTTCCAGTTTCCTTTGGTCAGAAAGTGTCCATCGGCGTAGCGTGCACCGAGTCCGCCCATATAGAGCGGCCAGTAGGTGTCTGACCACGGCGTCTCTGGAAGGCTGGATTGCAGCAGATTGGCCGCATCCATTTCTTCTAAGCGATAGATCGGTGTGCCGGCGGTGAACTCGCGAAGATCGAAAAAGTCTTGTGAGCTCTCGCGCGCGGCGGCGCGACCTTCGAGGATGTCTTGCATGCAGACGCCGGACTCGTCACAGGTCGTGCGGCTCAAAGACTTTTTTGTAACAAAGGCATTTCCCTTAATGTCAGTTGGAGAAAAGCGCGGAGCAAGTGTGGTCGCTCCTTTTTTGGGCGGCAGCGTGTTCATGAACTGAACTGGATTATTTTGGAAGTCTTGCCACTTTTGTTCGATGAACGGACTGAGTGGGCGAGCGGCCTTGACGGGGCGAGAAGCAGCCGCGTCTGCAACGGAGGCGAATGCCGCAGCAAGGGCGGTCATCGAGATAAAAATCGACCAGCGATTGTAGCGGGCGGCGACCTTGGCCTGAGATTGACGCGACATCGGAATGTCTCCTTAATAGGGAATCGAAAGATTGAAAAACGTGTCGGCGGCGAAGTTAGACGACTTGTGGTGAGCCTTCAAGGGTGGCAAATTGGCGTCGGCTTCCTTCACTATGGCGCCAGGTAGGAACTGGAAGATTTGGAAAAAAGGTGAGCCGAGGGGCGCTCTAAAACGGCCCTATCCTGCTGCGTGCGGCCGATCGTCGAACATGTAAAGCATTGTTTTTATTAAGCTATTCGTGTCTATGTGGACTTTTCTCGGGCCGGCACGGTGGTTGATTATGGAATAGATTCGGTATGAAACGTGGTCTCGCACCAGTGGTGCTCCTTCAGCTTCTAATCGGTATCGCATTCGGCAGTTGGCCGGTTGTGGGCAAGGCATCGTCTGAGGTTCTGACCTTTCAGGCGTGGAAAACGACCCGTCTTGAAGAGGCGCGAAATACGATTGAGCGTTTGCAGCTTGAGGCAGCACTTGATCGGTTGCCTCCTGTGGATCGCTCGCCTGGAGAAAAAACGGTGGTAGTGAAGTCGACGACGGACGCAGCGCCAGCCAGCTCGCGGTCCGGCGTGCGAGTGTTGCGTCCAGAGCAGCGCTTGAATCAAGCCAAGATCAATTTTGAAATCGCGAAAGAACTCTCGATTCATGACTACATCGCGGTCTATCTCTCACAGTACTCCTCGCGAGCCTCGATGCTGGAGGTGGCGAAGAAGATGTCTCCGGATGAAGTGGCCGAATTGCTCTTGGCTCTCCGTGGTGTGCAAACCCCGACCGTCCCGATAGAACCGTCGGCGACCAGCGCTTCCCCCAAGCGCTAACGCAACGAGTTATAAGTCGATTCGAAAAATTCTGACGACGTCGCCTTGACTCCTGGTGAGGGCCGTCCATATTGCCATTCGCACTAGCGAAATTGCTACGTCACATGCTTTTTAACCTAATAGACCAAGGGAGGTTGACGTTATGGCACGTGCTGACCTGAACGTTCGTCCACTTCACGATCGCATTCTTGTTCGTCGTATGGCGGAAGAAGAAAAAACAGCTGGCGGGATCATCATCCCTGATTCAGCAAAAGAGAAACCCCAGCGCGGTGAAATCGTTGCGACTGGCAAAGGCCGCGTTACTGAAGACGGCAAAATCTTGCCGCTCGAAGTTAAGATCGGCGACAAGGTTCTCTTCAGCAAATATTCAGGCACTGAGCTCAAGCTCGATGGCGCTGAATATCTGATGATGCGCGAAGAAGACATTCTCGGCGTCTTCAACTGATTTAAAAAAAGTAATTCTGAATTTTAAAAGTAAAGGGGAATGCAAATGGCAAAAGAACTTCGTTTTAATGAGGACGCACGTTCGTCGATTCTTCGCGGCGTGAACGTTCTCGCCAACGCAGTAAAAGTCACTCTCGGACCAAAAGGTCGCAACGTTGTTATCGAGAAATCTTTCGGCGCACCGCTTGTAACAAAAGACGGCGTTTCTGTTGCGAAAGAGATCGAGCTTGAGAACAAGTTCGAAAACATGGGCGCGCAAATGGTTAAAGAAGTTGCTTCTAAGACCAACGACGACGCCGGTGACGGAACGACAACGGCGACGGTTCTTGCTCAAGCGATTTTCCGCGAAGGCGTGAAAATTGTGACAGCTGGACACAATCCAACTCAAGTAAAGCGTGGCATCGACAAGGCTGTTTCGATCGTGCGCGACGAGCTCAAAAAACTTTCGAAGCCAGTTAAGGGCGACACTGAGATTTCTCAGGTTGGCTCGATCTCGGCAAACAACGATCCCGAAATCGGCAAAATGCTTGCTGAAGCGATGTCAAAAGTGGGCCGCGAAGGCGTTATCACTGTTGAAGAGTCGAAGACAGCAATGACTGAGCTCGACGTTGTTGAAGGTATGCAGTTTGACCGCGGTTACCTCTCTCCATACTTCGTAACAAATGCGGAGCGTATGGAAGCGGTTTTGGAGAACGCGTACATCCTGATTTTCGACAAGAAGATCTCGAACATGAAAGACATGATCACAGTATTGGAAGGCGTTGCAAAACAAGGCCGTCCGCTCTTGATCATCGCTGAAGATGTTGAGGGTGAAGCGCTCGCGACTCTCGTCGTGAACAAGCTCCGTGGCACACTCCACGTTTGTGCTGTAAAAGCTCCTGGCTTTGGCGATCGTCGCAAGGCGATGCTCGAAGACATCGCGATCCTCTCTGGTGGAACTGTGATTTCAGAAGACATGGGCCGCAAGCTCGAGCAGGCGACTCTCGCTGACCTTGGTGTTGCGAAACGTGTTGTAATTGATAAAGACAACACAACGATCATCGATGGTGCCGGCAAAAAAGCCGATATCACAGCTCGTGTTGCTCAGATCAAAGCACAGGTTGAAGAGACAACAAGCGACTACGACAAAGAAAAACTCAAAGAGCGTCTCGCGAAACTCGCGGGCGGTGTTGCCGTTATTCACGTCGGTGCGCCTTCTGAAGTTGAAATGAAAGAGAAGAAAGCTCGCGTTGAGGACGCACTGAACGCAACTCGTGCAGCTGTTGAAGAGGGTATCGTAGCTGGCGGCGGAACAGCGCTTGTTCGTGCGGCTGAAGCGATTGCGGTCGAGAAATTCGACGAGCATGAGCGCTGGGGCGCGCAGATCATTAAGCGTGCGTGCGAAGAGCCTCTTCGTCAGATCGCCGCGAACGCGGGTCTTGACGGCGCGGTTGTTCTCGAGAAAGTTCGTGGCAACAAGTCGGCTGGTTTCGGATTCAACGCTTACAGCGAAGTTTACGAAGATCTTTTGAAGTCTGGCGTTATCGATCCAGTTAAAGTTGTTCGTTGTGCTCTTGAGAACGCAGCGTCGGTATCGTCGCTCATGCTCACAACAGAGGCGATGATTGCTGAAGCTCCGAAAAAAGACGAGCCCAAGATGCCACAAGGTGGCGGCATGGGCGGAATGGACATGATGTAATTTACTAAGTCGTAAGACTTATGAGTTACCGAGAAGGCTCGCCAGAAGTGGCGGGCCTTTTTTCTTTCTAGAATTGATAGACGAGGCCTGCGGCTGCGTTGACGTAGCGTTGAGAAATGGTGGTTGCGGGTTCGGTGCGGGTGCCGGCGCCGGTTAGACTTGAGCTGTAGAGAGAGAAATCGAGGCCGCCGCGAGCGCGAAGATTCACGCCGATTTTTCGCTCAAGGTAGATTGAAAATTCGTTGATGGTGTTGGTGGCCGAGTCTCCGGATTGAACTGGTGACTCTGTAAGTTTTGAGAAGAGTGTGAGGCCGAGATCGCCGCCGATGGCCCAAGGACTGTCATCCGCGATCGGGAAGTAAAGGCCCAGGCCAATGAGGTAGCCGTTGTAGTTAACAGTGGTGAGGCCTTGCGGAGTCGAGTCATCGACAAACATTCGATAGAAGGACAGGCCTGTGCGGAGTTGGAACTTTGGACCAAAGAAGTCGTCGCGGATGAGAAAGTTGTAGCCGAGCGACATTGAGTACTTGCTCATGGCGTGATTGAGTGTGCCGGGCGATGAGCCTCCACGTGGGTTCGAAGTGGACATGATCGCTTGGGTCATATCGGCAAGCACTGTCCACTGTGGATTGAGCCAGAGCTCTCCATTCACATTGAGGAGGGGATAGTAGTCGGCTTTGGCCTCGAGGGAACCGACACCAGTGAGGTTGGTTGAACCAACGTAGTAGCCAAGTCCGGCTTTAATGCCGACTTGACCGAATGCTGGTGGTCGAACGGGAACCCACTCCTGAGCGGATTCTCCGAAAGCAGTTTTTGCGTCGGGCCGATTGCGAATATCGCCGCTGTCTTCGCCAGAGAGGGCTTGTTCGCCATACTCGATCGGTCGGACTCCTGCGATCTTGGCGCCTTTTTGAATGGCGCCGCGCTCTTTCTCTGCCGTGATCATTCCAAAGCTAAGCGTGTCATCGACTTTGGCGACGCGGACTTTTCCGAGAATCTCTTTTTCGGTCGAGATAAGAAATCCGAATTTAGGATGGCGATTCTCCGCGATGACTTGAATCACCGAGACGTCTTGCTCGGCACGAATGCCGTCGGATTTTCCAAGATTCAAAGTGACTCGGTTTCCTTGTCTGCTGAGGATGAGTCCGTCGTAAGGAATTTTTCCGAGGAGCGCATTGTACATGACGGAGGTCTTCGCCTTTACATCGTTGAGTTCAAAGCGAGACTGTTCTTTCGAAACTTCCTGCGCGAGGAGTTTGCCGTCGATCTTTAAAAAGAGATCGAGGCGAATAGCGAGTCCACCGGGGCCGCGAGTGATGATCGGCGCAAGGAAGGCGTCGGCGTCGAT
>JAEUWE010000245.1 GCA_016791465.1 Pseudobdellovibrionaceae bacterium | reverse complement strand
ACAAAACTCACGCAGATCGGCGAACGCAATGTCGAAGTCGCTGAAACGTTTCTTCGCAATCAGCGAATACCGATCGTGCAAAGCGATACCGGAGGAACTTCAGGACGACGTATTTCCATTCGTATTCCTGAATTTAAACTCGTCTCAGCACTCTCAAACGAACGCGAGTCTGGAATTAAGGACTCCTCTTTGCGTGTTGCAAAATCCGTTCGTGTACTCATCGTCGACGACTCCGCAACTGTACGCTCACTTCTCAGCAATGCGTTCAAAGCCAATGGCCTAACTGTCGTAGGCACAGCCGCTGACGTCTACGCAGCACGCGAACTCATTGTCAAAGAAAAGCCCGACGTCATCACTCTCGATATCGAAATGCCAAAAATGAACGGCGTCGCTTTTCTTGAGAAACTCATGCAGCACCTTCCCATCCCTGTCGTCATGGTCTCATCACTTCAAGCTGATGGCGATGCCGCACTCCGCGCTCTCGAGCTTGGCGCCATTGAATTTGTTCATAAGCCATCGCAGTTTGATCCGATCGTCTTAAAACAGATGGCCGATCAGCTTGTGGCAAAAGTCCGAGCGGCTGCATCCGTCGATTTAAAAAAATATCTCAACCGCAGCAAGAGCACTGAGCCCGTTCGAAAAAGCCCACCAGTACTAGGCAAAAAATCAAGTGGCACTCTCGACCTTGTTGCAATCTCCGGCAATGCCGGTGCCGAGCAGCGACTTGTGCAAATGGTTGAAGGCTTTGCCTCGGATACTCCTCCTGTCGTCATCAGCTGTTCGACAATCTCGGGATTCGCCGAAACATGGTGTAAGAAACTTGCAGCGTCACACAAGTCGACAGGACTGAATTTTCGCGTGATTCACGATGGCGAACCGCTCCGCGTTGGTTCAGTCAATGTAGCGCCAGCAGGAAGTCATGTCACGGTTAGCGAGCGAAATGGCCTCCTCACCGCAAAGCTAGTGAAAGGCGAGTCTGTCATGGGTCAAACACCGTCGGGCGATGTTCTCTTCAAAAGCCTCGTCAGTAACCAGCTTGGACCACGCTCGCTCGGTATCGTCACCAGTACCTTCGGCGCCGATGGCGTCCAAGGTGCACGCGACTTCGTCAACAGTGGCGGCACTCTCTTTGTCGACAGCCCCTCTGGCGTTGTGTTTCCACACGCAATGGAGGCACTGATTGCCGAAGGCCTTCCAAACGAAGTTCTATCTGCTCACGAAATTGGACCCGCCATCTTAATGATGAGAAGTAAGCGAGTTGCCGCATGAAAATCAAAGTCTTGATCGTCGACGACTCTGCCGTCATCCGAAGCCTTCTTCAACACTTTATCTCGTCAGAACCTGATATGGAAGTTGTCGGCACGGCCCCAGATCCCTACGTGGCCCGCCAACTTCTTGTGGACCTTAAGCCTGATGTGATGACTCTCGATATCGAGATGCCACGAATGGACGGCGTTACTTTTCTTGAGAAAGTCATGCAGCACTTCCCCATTCGAACAGTGATCGTTTCCAGCCTATCAACAAAAGGCTCACAGCTATCACTGCGAGCCCTCGAGGCCGGCGCTATCGACGTCATCGAAAAGCCCGCTATCGACGTCAAGAAAGGGATGGACGAGCTGCGCGCTCAGCTTGTGCAGCGCGTTCGCGTCGCATCTAAGGCTCATCTTGTGCCACGACTTAAAATCAAGCCGCCGACATCCGTGCCCAACTCCATTAGCGGCAATAGTCGTACGGCTCTTGAAAAAACAACGCATCAGATTTTGGCTATTGCTGCGAGCACCGGAGGCACCGAAGCGCTCAAAGCGGTACTCACCGAAATGCCTCACGACATTCCCGGCACCGTTATCGTTCAGCACATGCCGCCTGTCTTCACAGCACAGTTTGCCCGAACCCTATCGAGCGTTTGTCGTTTTGAGGTTCGCGAGGCCAAAGATGGCGACCGAGTTATCCCCGGTCTTGCACTGCTCGCTCCCGGCAACTTCCATATGGAATTGCACCGAAGTGGTGCATACTACTATGTAAAACTCAACCAAGAGGCCCCAGAACACAGTGTCCGTCCCGCCGCCGATGTTCTCTTTCGAAGTGTGGCGAAGTACGCCGGAGCAAATGCCGTTGGCCTTGTTCTGACCGGCATGGGGAAGGATGGCGCTGCCGGACTACTCGCAATGAAAAACGCCGGTGCGACAACCTATTGCCAGGACGAAAAGAGTTCAGTGGTATGGGGAATGCCCAAGGCGGCCTACGAGATCGGCGCGGTCAAAGAAATGCTCCCGCTTGGTAAGATCGCCGGAGCACTGATCACCGAACTCAAGAAACGCGACGTCGCGGCGGCTTAAGCCGCCTCACTCATCGATTCCATCCGGAGCAAGTCGGCCTGTAGCGCCGGCACAAGGCCGCCGTCACCCATGACGTACACCCGTCCATCGGTATCAAGTTCACCGGACTGAATCGTCTCGACATTATCAACCGGCAAAACGAGATCGCGTGTCATAATGCCGATCGGTTCGACCGGAATCGCCAAAATCTCTCGCGTCTTCGCGAAAAGATTGAGAAGTTCGCTGAGCTCGGCCTGCCTGAGTTGCGAAATTCGCTCCAGTGCGGCCTCTTTGCCGGAACGATTGGCAAGCTCAAGAATGTCGCGTCCAAGCGCGTGAATCTTTTTATGAGGAATATCGAAGAGCTTCAGCATCTGGCCAAGACGACGGTCATGGGTCTTAAACTGATTGTACCACCGACCAAATGCACACCCGTTGCCATCAAGAGACAAACTAAAATTACGCCCCTCGCGCACACAGGCCTCAAGCTCAGTGATCCACTTTCGATGATCTTCCTCTCGTTCAGCAAGAAGCTTGGACAACTCTGAACAATACTGCTGCCATGACGATTGGCCGAGCAACTGTCTTAAGTTTAAAACTGGTAGGACACGTTCACGAACTTGGACCTGGCCGATAGACCCAAATCTCGTCCCCTTCACTGGAACCTCAACAAAAGGCCCATCAAGGGAAACGATTTCGCTGACCTCTGAGATGCGAATACCAAAGCGTTTGTTGCCTAACCAGAAAACTAAAATTTCTTCTTTCATTCGTTGCTCCGTCGCTCCAATACCTTGCTTCTTATCGGCATTTTCCCAGCGTCACTGCACACATATCATACGCCGCTGACGGACACATTTGACGTCAAGATCGACCACTTTGAGACAGATTGCTCATGCCGCAGGAACGCGGGCTCCAGAGACTGCTTTAGGAAATCTCATAATGATACACGCGCCTCGCGATGGCGTTTCGACGACAAGCTCTCCGCCGTGATCCGCCATGATTGACCTGGAGATGCTCAAACCCAATCCGGTCCCCTTACCCACTTCCTTCGTCGTAAAGAACGGAAGAAGAACCTTATCGCGCAAATCATCCGGAATCCCCGGTCCATTGTCAGTGACAACCAGCTCAACCGAATCGACGGATTCACGACATTCAATTGAAACCATAGGATGCGATACCTTTGAAGCCAGCAATGCATCAAAAGAATTATTGAGAAGGTTCAAAAGTACCTGCGATACCTGAACCTGCCGGCAATTCACCAAAATGCCTTTGCGCACCTGTTCGCAATTGAGCTGAACACCATGACTTCGAAAACGTGCCAAACAGAAATCAAGTGTATCCGTCACCACTCGATCAAGAGCCACCATCTCAAACTCGTCAAGTCGACCGTCACGTGCAAAAGTCCGGAGACTATTTATAATCTTGCTAATTCGGTCAGTTACCTTATTGATTCTCTCGACACTCAATCGTGCCCGATCACTCAATTCTTCGCCATCTTCATCCTGCTTGAGTGAAAGCAGCTGCTCAGCGCTCGCTTTGATAATCGCAAGTGGATTGTTGATCTCATGCGCAATTCCGCTCGCCATCTCACCCAGCGACGCGAGTCGCGCCGACTCGACCGACTTCGCCCGCTCGGCAGCCAAATCTTGGGTACGTCGCTCAACACGCTCTTCGAGGTCTTGATTCATCACCTCAAGGAACTGATCGCGCACCTCGATCCGATCGATCATTCGGTCGAATTCAGACGCTAAATCCTCAAGTTCAATGATTTCAATCTCGCTGACATCCAAGCCCGCCTGACTGCGCACGCGCAAGCTAAAATCTTCTTTCTGAGAAATCTCTCGAGTCACTTGAATAAATCTTTGAAATGAATTGTGAACACCCATGGCCGAGCGGCGACTAAATCTTCTCACCCAAATAAATCCCATCATCCCACCGAGGATGAAAAAGACAATCACGACTGCCGTTCGTTTAAAAATCGGAGCCGTCGAAAACCTTAGATACACTTGGCCAACTGGTGCACCAGCGGCCAAAATCACTCGACTCGAAATGATGCTCTCTACTCGAATATAGATTCTCGTGGCCTCATCGATCACCGATTCAAAGCAAACTGAAGTCGAGCAACGAGGTGAGGCGAATGATACTTCTTCGCCGCCAAGACTTGAGTAAACTCTTCCATTACGCGTTTGAATCAGAACTTCGCGGTCTCCCCGCGTTCCCTCTGCATCAAGCAGACGCTGCAGCTCGGCCAAGTCATTTCGGGCGACAGACAACGATGCATATTGCGCCACCGCATAAGAACTAGTGGTTGCACGAAAAATGAGGTCACGAGTGGAAGCAGCAAAGTCGAGAATCACGACGGCGATCGCGGCAAATAAAAGCGTCGCTGTCAGCGTCACGCGCTGAGCCTCGGTCACAATGTCGACAATCGACTTTTTCTTATCAATTTGGAGAAAGAGAACATGCGCAACCAAGACTCGCCAGAACGATCTGGACGACGTCTCCGAACGACTGTGTAGACTCGATTGATCGAGCAGGGGCTTCGGCATCGATCTCTTTTCGGAGCAGCCCGCGACACACTCAAGTCGAGTTGAGTCCCCCAAAAGCCTTTAGCTCAATATGAAATCGAGCCCCGCCAAGAGCGCTTGTGCCAACATATTCGACATGCCCTCCCATCGCCTCGACCGCCTCTTTCGCAAGCGACAAACCGAGCCCTAGGCCCTGACCAATCTCCTTGGTCGAGTAAAATGGCTCAAAAATCTGGTCCTGATGCGCCGTCGAGATTCCCGGCCCGCTGTCCTCGACGATCAACTCAAACTTGGCCGCATCCGCGACTCGACCGACGTCGATCGAAACAATCCGAGTCGGGCCTCCAGCTGTCGAGATGGCCTCGATTGCATTCTGCACAAGGGCCGTGACAACTCGGATCAATGCCGACTCCGAACCCAAAACTCGAGCGCTCGGCAAACCGCTCACTCTGATCTCGACTGCATTTCGCGTAAGCTCCGTACTTAAAAGCAACCGCGCAGAGCCGATGACACTGATAAGCTCCACTTCGCTTTGCGCGCCATCCGTCGACATCGTGTTGGCACCCATTTTCTGCATGGCCTGAACAATCTCCGCTGCCCGTTGAACACCACGCGCCGCTCGGATCAACAGTGACTCCACTCGCGACCGCGACGAACAATCCTCAAGCTGATCCCTTATGGCCTCGACAGCGCCCGACACGATCATCAGCGGATTATTTAATTCATGCGCCACTCCGGCCGCCAGCGTCGCCAATCCCTTTAATCGCGAAATTTGACTTGAGCGCGCACGCGATCGGTCCAATTCGAGTTGCATCCGGCGCACTTCTCGAATGTCACGGAACACAGAGACAACCGTGGTTCGCCCATTCGGCGCCGAGTATGGTACTCGTTTCACCAGCCAGAGCTGCTCTTGAGAGCCCTTGCTTCCTGAGGCATCACCGAAATTCAATGCTTCTTCTGATTCCACTTCGACGTGGCCATGCAGACAGCGTCGGTCATTTTCGTGAAATGCCCTCGCGTTGACAAGCCCCAGTTCGACCATCGATCGCCCGTAGTACTCTTCTGGTATAAGACCAATCAGCGATGAAAATGCCGTGTTCCCATAAATAAACCTGAAGTCAGAATCGATGATCGTCACCGGATCTGAAAACGAATTTAGAACCGTCTCAAAGAAGTGGCGATCGGCCGCCAGGCGGCTCTCGTTCAACACCTGTTCCGTTCGATCCCAAACCAAAAAGCCGCGCTCGGTCCCGCTTCCTCGCGAAGCTCCAACAATTCGGACCCATATTCCCGGTCGCTGTCGCGAGGCTAGCACGCCATCGAAAGGCGTGTCGGCTGCCAGCGACTCCTGCAGTCGAGAAAATGTTTCGCTGCTCTCATCGGCCAACCAATTCTGAAAGACGAGTATTGGCTGTTCACCCGAGCTTTTTACAGCGAAGAGACTCTCAACCTTCTCATCGACTCTAAATTTCGTTCCATCAGCCGAAACAACAATCAAACCCATCGAGAGCTCAGAGCCAGCCCGACTCCACAAAGCCAATTGCTTCTCTTCTGAGATCGCCGATAAAGTCGATACTGTTGAATTCGATCTCGAGTCCACACTTCAATCGTGACAGCTCATTCAATTGCTTAGCAATTGTCATGAAACCATTACGACAATATTCGGACCAGACCATCGGACAATAAAAAAGCCACTCCTAAAATGGAGTGGCTTTTCAAGCCGCAGTCTCGACTTACGTCGATATGAACTATTCCTCTTTCTTGATGGCGCCCTTCAGCGCATCGCCAAAGAGATCGCCAAGCGACGTCTTCGAAGTCGATGTGATCTTCTTCACATAGTCTTCAACGTCTGCTTTCGACTCACGAAGCTTCACGAGCTTCGCCGACAAACCGATCTTACGCGCATCGCGATCGATCGAGATAATCTCAGCCTTTACAACGTCGCCCTCTTTGCAGAACTCATCAGCTTTGTTGATGCGCTCAGTAGAGAGTTCAGAAATGTGGATCAAACCTTCGATATCGGCTTCGAGCTCAACGAAAACGCCGAAATCAGCAAGCTTCACGACTTTAACGTCATGCTGTGTGCCGACGCCGTACTTCACGTCGATGTTCGCCCATGGATCGGCCTCGAGTTGCTTGATACCGAGCGAGAAACGCTCTTGCTCGATGTCGACGCCGAGAACAACCGCACGAACCTTGTTGCCCTTCTGGAACATTTCCGAAGGATGGTTCACGCGCTTTGTCCAAGAGAAGTCCGAGATATGAACAAGACCGTCGATACCGTCTTCAACGCCAACGAAGACGCCGAAGTCTGTGATCGAGCGGATTTCGCCCTCGATGATGGTTCCTGGCAAGTAGCTGTTCTTGAGCTCAACCCATGGGTTGGCCATCAACTGCTTCATACCAAGCGAGATACGACGAGCGGTGCTGTCGACATCAAGAACCTGAACGTCAACTTCATCGCCAACGTTTACAACCTGCGACGGATGCTTCACGCGCTTTGTCCACGACATTTCTGAAACGTGGATAAGGCCTTCAACGCCCTCTGCGAGTTCAACAAATGCGCCGTAATCAGCAAGCGATACGATCTTGCCTTTGAGCTTCGTGCCAACAGGGAACTTCGCAATCGCTGTTTCCCATGGATCGGCCTGAAGTTGCTTGAGTCCAAGCGACACGCGCTCTTTCTCTGGATCGTACTTCAGAACAACAACCTTGATCTCGTCGCCGAGGTTCAGGAGCTCTGAAGGATGCTTCACGCGGCCCCATGACATATCGGTGATATGCAGAAGTCCGTCCATGCCGCCGAGATCGATGAACGCACCGTAGTCGGTGATGTTCTTTACGATACCGGTAACAATCGATCCCTCTTTCATTGCATCGAGAGTCTGTGTGCGAAGGTTCTCGCGTTCCTCTTCAAGAAGAGCACGGCGCGAAAGAACGATGTTGCCACGCTTCTTGTTGAACTTGATGACCTTAAATTTGTACTTCTTGCCAATGTAGATATCCATGTTGCGAACTGGGCGCAGATCAATCTGCGAACCAGGCAAGAACGCCTTCACTCCGATATCGACAGACAATCCGCCTTTAACTTTAGCGACGATTGTACCTTCGATGAGCTCTTCGTTCTCAGCAGCACGCGAAATATCATTCCACGCACGCATCATGTCGGCCTTGTCCTTCGAGAGAACAACCATGCCGTTTTCGTTTTCAACGCGATCGATGTAAACTTCAACTTCGTCGCCTGGCTTCACTTCGCGAACGCCATCGACAACGCGGAATTCGTTGATCGGAATAAGACCTTCCGACTTGTAGTTGATGTCGACGAGAACATAGTCCGTCTGCACTTCGACAACAGTGCCTTTTACGACGTCGCCTACTTTGAAGTCGCGCTCTTTAATAGAGGCTTCAAAGAGATTTTCAAAGTCAGCGGTTTTACTCGCTGAGAGAGGACCTTCAGCCTCTGCGAACATCGCCTTAATGCGAGCTTCTTCGCGTTGCGCTTTTGTGAGACCTGAGGTCGTTGTACCGCCACCAGCTTTTGATTCGCTCGCGGCAAAAAGATTAAAGAAAAACTTCATACGGTTTGTTTTTTCCTCCTTCGGAGAACAAAACTCTGTTTTGTCCCTCACCAAAGGGGCAATCCGGTTTCGTTCTCAGTGTGTCGGAAGGTTATCGGCGCCTAGCACAGGCACTGTCAAAGGGTGCCAGCTGGGGCGCAAAGTTTACGCGCCGCACCATGAGGCCGCCGGGAGACGACTTTGAGAGGGGCACCCAAGCCCGACCTGGGCCGGCCATTAATCCGATCGGCCACAGGACGCCTGAGGACAACACGGCGACGGACCGCCTTGAATATCGACGATAAGCGAAAAACGGTTTACCGTCAGCACTCATTATTCTCATCACAGGCGGCACTGAGTGGACCAATGTTCCACTTCTCATACTTTCGAATAAGTACTCACGACAACATGAAACACAGGCCGATGACTACGCCGTACTCAAACTCAAAGAAAACGGTAAAGATCACCACGCCCTCGCCGACATCTTGGAGCGAATGGCCGGAAGCCTACCGCCCGAAGTCGATGGTATCGACATCCTCTCCACGCATCCTTCGTTCAAAGAGCGGGTCTCGCGAATTCGTTCCGTCAGGTCTAACTGAACGATACACGTTTACCTGCGGACGTCACATATGTGTGGATATATACTGACGCTATTCGTGCACCGCCTTCGCCTGGCGCATCCAACGTCTGATGCCACCGAAATGTCTCCAACTGAGACAAAACGGCGCCTCAATTCGAGAACGACTGCGAGACAAATTTCGACGCCCCCCTCCTCTATCCTGAATTCAGAGCACCAACAAAGGAGCCCTGAATGTCACGTTACTTCAAAAAGACCCTCACCTTCCCACTCCTCGCGATCGCAATTCAGGTCGGCTGCGTCAGCGAAGACGTTGGATCGAACGCTCTCGATAGCTCACTTGAAGCCGACAACAACAAGACGCCGTCGAAGCCCCGTGTGCTGAGTTGCGACTTTAAAGAACTCGACGCCTTTGATTCGACGCCGACAACAGTTCTCGGAGCCAACTACCAACAGTACGGGATCGGTCAACCGATCGTACAACAAGATCTCGACGGGAATATCTTCTCGGCTGGTCAGGTTCTCGGCGCCGCCTCACTCGGCGACTACCGCTATGCTGTTCGTCGTTTATCCCCCTCAGGACAGTCAGAGACCGTCGACAGCGACGCAGGTCTGGAGAATGCTGACCGCGCAGCCCTGCCTATTCGAATTTTTGCCGCCCCTGGACAGGTCACGATTCTTTCTGTGATCAGCCAACCGCAATTCGGTCACTGGCGTTACCTTGTTCGACAGAGCCTCGATGGGGGCAATAGCTGGCAAACCGTACCCCTCGCACTCTACTCGGCTGACGTTATCGACGCAGTTGACGCAGCAGAGGAGCTCTTAAGCGGACGGATCGACTGGGACGAACATCGCACGGCAGAATTCATTCGGGCTGCCGACGGCAGCTTCCTTCGCCGCATTTACCAGTCGGTCAATTCTGGACCGTTCGGAGTTTCTCAGATCCAGCACAGCCGCGACAATGGCAACACATGGAGAACGATTCTTCAGGTCGACAATCCTCAGAACGCCGTCTTCTCGTACGACAAATCAATTCGAATTGAAAAAGATGACAGTACCGCCGTCCTTATTTTTGAACGAGAATCGACCTTCAAGCCTCAGTCTCGAGTCACCGATTATAGCACCACGAAAATCTATCGATACGATCTGACCTCACAGACTCTGAGCCTTGCTTACACGTTCAGAGAATCTCCTGAAGGCACAGGAACAGAGAAGGACTTTGGCGTCCCAGGTTATGGACCCGTTCAAGTTGCTCGAGTCGACGGCAAAGTTCTCCTCTGGCGAGCAGCCAAAAAAGGCTCGGCACTGAAAGTAGGAGTGATCAGCAGCTCCGACATGCAGACATGGACCGAATTAACGGCGATTTCTGGCCGACTCTTCTTCGACTTCAAACAAACAAAAGGGTTTCTGTCCGCTGTCGCTCCGACGGCTGCGAAGATCGCCGGCCAATCGCTCTATTCCGGAGTCAAAGCGAACTTGAATGGTGAGCAAGTGTGGAGTCTCGGCACCTATCAGTGCTCAGTTCGCTAAAATGGCTTCGCGAGTTCGCCCGACTCGCGAAAGCCTATCGCGCGAGATAACTGAGGATGATGGCCTCAATCTTCTCGACCACGTCATTGAGGCCAAGGCCAGTGGTGTCCACCGTGTGCGCATCGCTGGCGGCGACCATCGGAGCCGTCTTGCGAGTGGCATCTTGAGCATCGCGCTGTTTTTGTTCATTGATCATCGCTTGAACGTCGCGTCCCTCTTCAAGGGCGCGGCGGGCCGCGCGGTCCTCGGCTCGAGCTGTCAGGAAAATCTTCACATCCGCTGAAGGGAAAACCACCGAGCCGCAATCGCGACCTTCAGCGACAAGACCGCGACCGCTCTTTGCGCACTCGCGCTGAGCCGACAAAAGTGCTGCGCGGACTTTGGGGTAAGAGGAAATACGCGATGCCAATGAGCCAACAGACTCTTTTCCGATTTCGTCTGTATAGTCTTTGCCGTCGAGCTGAAAACAAGTTTGCGCCGAAGTGAGCTGAATACTCCATCGTGTACTTTTCGCAAACTGCTCGATTGCGGCCTCATCGCCAAGATCCAGTCCAAGGTGATTTGCTGCCCATGCGACACCGCGATAGAAAGCGCCAGTTGAAACCCAATCCCAATTGAAGCGACGAGCAATTTCACGCGAAACGGATGATTTGCCGCTCGCCGCAGGGCCATCAATTGTGACAACCAAACCAACACTCGATTTCACGACACGACCACCTGAGGAATCGATTTCTTGCGTACTGGAATCAACATCGACTGCGCCATCACTTTCACGAAACACCATACGCTATAGCCCCATCCTCAAAACCCTAGAGTCCTACCAAGAAATCGCGGGTTTAGGTCAAGGAAAACGGCTGAAAACGCAGCGGTATCCCGGAGCGATTGCATCTATTTTAGGCCGACCACGACCGGGCTTAAGCCAGGACGCGAAATCCTTGAGCTTTTAGCCGCAGATGGATGTCCTCGATTTGACTCTGACTTGCCGTTTCAACCAGCAGATCAATGCGCGTCTCGCGAAGCCCAAGCTCCGGCGACACACGATCGTGATGAACCTCTAAAATGTTCGCACGACACTCCGCCATCACCGCCGTGATCCGGTGCAGGTTTCCGGGCAAATCATCGACGACGACAACGACGCGGGCCAGACGGTGCTGACTGCGAAGTCCCCGTTCAATCACTTTCGACATCACGTTGAGATCGATATTGCCGCCACAAATGACGACCGCCGTTTTACCTTTTGCCTGAATTTTGCCGGCGAGTAGTGCCGCCAGGCCGGCGGCGCCAGAACCCTCCGCTACAGTTTTGGTTTTCTCCAGAAGCTGCACAAGAGCCAGAGCAATCTCGTCATCGGTCACTTCCACAATGTCATCGATCAATGGTTTGATGTAGTCCGCAAACATGAGCGGCGACGCGTTCTTTATCGCAATACCTTCAGCGATCGTCGTCACTCGTTTCGACTTTCCATCTTTTGCGAGATCGATTTTCTCACCGTGAAACAGTTTTGCCATGGCCGGCGCCTGATCCGAGACAACACCGATAACCTTGATCCCAGGGCGAAGAGCTTTGACGGCTGTCGCAATCCCGCTGATCAATCCGCCACCGCCGATCGGCACAACAATCGTGTCGAGCTCCGGCTCATCTTCAAGCAACTCAAGACCGATCGTTCCTTGGCCCGCAATGACCTTCGGATCAAGATAGGGATGAACAAAAATCCATCCCTTATCTCGCTCAAGCTCCTGGGCCTTGCCATAGGCATCGTCGTAGACTTCACCATGCAAAATAACATCGGCACCATGCGAGCGAGTCGCGTTGATTTTCACGATTGGCGCTGTCTCCGGCATCACAATATGGGCCTTCGCTCCGACGACCTTCGCACCGTACGCCACGCCCTGAGCATGATTCCCCGCCGAACTGGCCACAACGCCGCGCGCGCGCT
>JAEUWE010000232.1 GCA_016791465.1 Pseudobdellovibrionaceae bacterium | reverse complement strand
TCGACCGTTGACGAAAATCGGTGCTCGTCGAATGACTCAGGCCGCGCATGGTCTGAATAAAGCAATTGGTAGTTTGGATATCGCGTCGGCGCCTTTGATTGTTTCAAGTCCACTCAAGCGAGCGCGACAAACCGCCGACATCGTTGCGAAGATCATGCAGCGCGAGGGACGAGTGGTCTTGTGTGACGCTTTGAAGCCTGGGGTCGAGCCCGAGGTTTTTCGCAATTGGCTCTACGACCTTCTGCATTCTGGCACTCGTCGGCGAGTTCTGAATCAGACGATTCTCGCTATCGGCCATGAACCATCGCTTTCGCGGCATGTGACCTGGTGGCTCACGGGCGAAGTGAAGTCGAAGTTTCCAGTTAAAAAAGGTGGCGCAATCTGCCTTGAGGTTCGCAACGCGATGGCACCTGCACAAGGCCGAATGATGTGGGCGCTGCCGCCATGGGCTTTACGAGCGCTCGACGATTGACGCCAGCAGGCCATCGCGAAGGCCCACATAGGGAACCAGCAGTGTCTCTGTTGGGATGGCCTCCATGATAGCAAGTGTGGTGAGGGCCGCCGGTACCACGACGTCGGCGCGGTCGGGTTTGAGCCGTAGGTATTGAATCCGTTCTTTGACGCTCATGCTGGCGAGGTGGTCGGTGAGTTCTTGAAGTTCGTCGCGGGTCATGGAGTGAATCGACGTTTTGGAAAGCAGTGCCACTCGAAGTTTCCCGAGACACTCAAAGTTGCCTCCGGTACCGATGGCAAAATCGACAGTGCGCCCCTTGGTGGCACTGCGTATGAAGTCGCGCACGGGTTTAAAATTTTGAGCGATGATGGCTGGCAGGTGTTTTTCTTTTAAGCGTCTTGCATTGAGTGTTTCAAGAAGTCGCACAGTGCCGAGCGGAAATGACTGCGAAGCCTTGATGTGTGGTCCTTCGGTGAGGGTCACCTCGACGCTGCCTCCGCCGATGTCGATCAGAATTGATCGTTTGTCGGTGAGATCGGTGTGATGAGTAACGGCCGAAAAAATCAATCGACCTTCTTCGAGCCCATCGATCACCTCAACGGCGATACCGCAACTTTTGGCAATGTGACTCAGAAGAGCTGCGCGATTGCTGGCCTCGCGAAGGGCGCTGGTTCCAACAGCGCGAACGATTTCAACCCGATGCTCTTTGATGAGGCCTTTGAATTTTTCAAAGGCCTCGATCGCCTTCATGGCGCATTTTTTTGAAATGGCGCCTGTTGCAAAGACGTCTTTTCCAAGACGGACAGCCTCGCGGTATTTTTTTAGGACTTTGATTTCGCCCGTGGGCTGGTACTCGCCGATGACCAAGCGAATGGCATTTGAGCCGACATCGATCGCAGCGATTCGGGTACCGGCCCGGACCCTGACCTTGGGTTGCGTGTCGGGCATTTTCGCTAGCGAAGATGTGGTTTCAATAGCCATGTACTATTGTATCGGCTGGACCTGCTTGTAAATCAAGATCGAACAGTTCTCTGACCGATGCCTGACACCGTCCCAGGCTCGATTGAGTCATCATGGGCTCATGATCATGGCGGACTTACATGTTCACTCCACATTCAGTGATGGCAAGCTCAGTGTCTCAGAACTTGTCGATTTCTATGGCGAGCGCGGCTTTGGTTGCATTGCGATTACGGATCACATCTGCGAGCAAAAGAGCTTTCTCGGGCTTGCTGCCGGTGCCTTGAAGTTTACGTTAACGCCGGACTCGTTTCCCCAGTATCTCGAAACGGTACATGAGGCGGCGGAACGAGCTTGGCGCCAGTATCGAATGCTCGTGCTTCCTGGGTATGAGCTGAGTAAAAACTCCCTCTTGAATAGCCGATCGGCGCATGTTCTTGGGATCGGGGTGTCGAAGTGGATTCCAGCCGAAAGCTCGATTGAGGACATGCTGAAGGAGCTTCGCGAGCAAGGGGCGATCTCCGTTGCAGCTCATCCTGTTCACACTGGAAAGTGGGAGCCTCAGACTCTGCATCTCTGGGATCGTCGCGAGGAGTTTCGCGATGCCTTTGATGCGTGGGAGGTCGCGAGTGGGCCTCGTTTTTTTGATGAGGTACACCGTTCGGGCTTACCAATGATTGCAACCAGCGATCTGCATCATCCCCGGCAGATTCGGTCCTGGAAGACCAAACTCGGCGTCTCGCGCGGCGAGCGTTCGCCCGAGGCGATTCTTGACGCTGTTCGTAAGCAACGGGTCGAGTTTGCGTTCTGGAACGAGGCCGAGCTTGCTCTGCCTGTTTCTTGTTCAGCTTGATGATGGAACCACGGTCTTGACGTAATCCTGACCAATCTTTGTTGGCGAGCCGATGTATGACTGGAGCCAGTCCGACATTTTTTATGTCAGCGTGGAGGTCTGTATGATGGGTCGTTTGTCTCTTCTTGTTCTCTCTCTCTTGGCGTTTGCTCCTCTGGTTTTCGCTCCTCGAGGTGAGGCGGCGCAGATGCGGGGCGATACGCTCTTGATGACCGGAGCAGGATCGACATTTATCAATCCTCTCTTCTCGAAGTGGTTTGCTGAGTACAACAAAGAAAATCCCAAAGTAGAATTGAACTATCAGTCGATTGGTTCTGGCGGCGGTATTAAGCAGCTGCAGAAGAAGACTATTGATTTCGCAGCGTCAGATGTACCGATGACCGATCAAGAGATGAGCGATGCCGGCGGAGCGGTTCTGCATTTTCCAGTGGCGATTGGCGCCGTTGTTCTTTCTTACAATCTTCCGATGCTGAAGACTGAGCTTAAGCTCGACAGTGATGTGATCTCGGCCATTGTCCGCGGCCAGATTAAAAAATGGAATGATCCGAAGATTCAAGCGTTGAACAGTGGTGTTCAACTTCCTGATCAAGCCGTAGTTTTTGTCTATCGATCTGATTCTTCGGGTACGACCGGTGTTTTCACCGACTATCTCGGCAAGGCCGATCCGAACTTTGCTAAAGAGGTCGGTGTCGGTAAAGCGATCAAGTGGCCGACCGGGCTTGGCGGCAAAGGGAACGAGGGTGTGACGGCGAATATCAAGAACACCGTTGGTTCCATTGGCTACGTTGAGCTGACTTATGCGCTCAGTGAGAAGCTTCCACGCGCGACGCTGAAAAATAGAGAAGGGAAGTTCGTTAAGGCGGATCTTGATTCTGTGACTGAGGCTGCCGGTCAGGCGATTAAAACTCTGCCCGCAGATTTTCGCGGTTCACTGACGATGGCAGCGGGCGCAAAGTCATACCCCATTGCCGCTTTCACATACCTTTTGGCCTATCCGAAAACGGCGGCTCCGGCGGGAAAAGAGATTGAGCGAGTTCTCACCTGGGCTTTTGATAAAGGACAGGCCTATTCTGCTCCGCTCGGTTATTCGCCATTGCCAAAAACATTGGTGACGAAGCTCAAAGCCAAGATCAAAGACGTTTCGGGTCAATAAAGGCTGCGACGAATAGCAGTGAAGACGGAGTCGAACATCGGCTCCGTCAGTCGTTTGGTAAAGGTGTTCTGCTGGCTCGGATGAAAGCTTGCGAAGACCTCGATTGTTCCGCTATCGGTTTTGACCGAAGTCTGCGCACCGTGAGCAAATCGCGTTCGCGAATGCCCAAGAGCTTTCAAGGTCTCTTCCCACGCAAGGCCCCCAAGGCAAAGAATAGCTTTCGGCTTTGCATCTCGAAGCGTCTTCTCTAAGAACGGACGGCAGTTCTCAATTTCATCCCGTGTCGGCTTGTTGTCGGGAGGCGCACAGTGCGCGACCGACGTGATCATGCAATCGATGAGCTCATTGTCATCGGCGTGCTCAAATCCTGCCGTTTTTGCAAAGCCCGCCTTGTGAAGCGCGCGATAGAGCCACTCGCCTGACCGGTCGCCCGTGAACATTCGACTTGTGCGATTGGCGCCATGGGCTGCCGGTGCTAGGCCAACAACGAGAAGCGAGACTTCGCCTGTTCCGAAATTGGGAACGGGCCGTCCCCAGTACGTCCATTCGGCGTAGGCTTTACGCTTGGTCTGCGCGATGTCGGCGCAGTACTCGCGAAGACGCGGACACTTTTGGCAGTTCGCAATGGCCTTCGCCTGTGAGCACGAAGCGTAGGCGAGTTTCACTTGAATGAATCCAGTTTTTTTCTGATGAGCTGCTTGATGTTTTCCGCGTCGTCGCTGCAGACATTCACGATGAAGTCGGAATCGGGGTAGAGCGCAATCGCAATGCCTTTTGAGCAAAAGTCGAGGCAGCCGGATCCATTCACGCGAGCGCGCACTTTGCCTTTAAGTTCGGGCCGCGCATCAAGTTCGCTCTTTAACCAGTCTTTGAGTTCTACTCGAAGTGCCTCTGCACCAAGCGGACCGCAGGATTTTTTCTGACCTTCTGGTCTAGTGTTCGTGCAAACCAAAACATGCAGGTCGTAGGGCTTGTGTGTTGTTTCCATTTTTTCTCCAGGTCACAAAACGGAACCGCTGCGATGTGCGTGAGTGGTTCCGTTTTGCAACTTTATGAACATCAAGAGTGCGCGTGCTAGTTATAAAATTAAATTGAATTCCATTTGCTTGTGCACGATTTTCGCATAACAGTATATTTATCTATAGTCTTATGAAAGGAGGCTTGAACATGATTCTGTTCAATATCGAAATGCGCGCTGAAAAATGTGAGATGCGTCAGCGTGAAGTTACCATCCAGTGTGATGGACGTGATCTTGATATTCGCCTCCTTCTCGTCCCTCGAGTCAAATGACGAGGCCCGCGTAAGCGGGGTTGGTGATTCCCAAGAAAAGTTCACGAGAGTTTAAGACGTTAAAGGTCTAGGTCCTTTTGCGGTGTGCTTTGTTTTTCCGCGCTGTTCGAAACGAGCAGGCGTGGAGCTTTGCGCGCGCATAAGGCCAGACGAAAAAATATTAGAGGAATATATGAATACGAAAAATGCAGCTGGTTATTTTGCGACGACGACGGCGCACGAACTGCGACCAGTATTGAAAATAGAAAAACAGTCGGCGGTTTCGGCGACGAGCACATGGTCGACGCTGTTTCAGCACGCGACTGTATTGGCGACGGGATTGGTTCGCACGGCTTTACGGATCTTGATTGCCATCGCGACAACTGAGCTCAAAAGGCGTGTTGCTCCGGGCCGCCGGTCAGAGGAGCGCTACCAATTCGAATCACCAGAAGCGAGGCAGGGCACATGGGGTCGGATTTTGTAAACTGGCCCACATGCGTGTGGGTTTTTACGAGCAGAGAGCTTTGTCGATTATCGCTGGCGCAGCCACTGGTACCCATAAGCATGTCTTATGGGTACCGTGTTTTCCTTTCTCAGCACCCTGAAATTTCGAAATGAAGCCATTCGCCGCTACGACGCGTCGCATATACGTGATACCACAGGAGCGGATATCTCCGACGATTTGAGGGTGCGGCGACAGCCTGCCTGACAGTTCAAGCTCGAAGTCGTCTCGAGATCTGGTGTCAAAAAGTGTCGGCGCGGTGGTTGCACTGTCCGAGACGCGGAACGGATGTTCCGAGGCGGGGTTTGAGTGGTTCGAAGTCAGTCGTACGCACAATCGACAGGAGTAAAACAGGGCGCGACGGCTGTGGCCGCGACACTCTGTTCTCTCTTTGTCGCGATGACGGCTTCAAAGGCGCATGCGCAGTCCGCGGCTCTCGCGAATGATCCGGCGACTCTGGCTGCAAGTGCTGATCTTGATGGAAAACCCTTTCTCCTGAGCGGGCAGCTTCTCGTGGAAACGGCCCGCACGGCCGATGAGAGTCAGCCGGCCTCGTATTCGGGATCATATTTGGGAGTGCTCTCTGCGGTTCACCGAAAATCAGGACTGACCTCGACTCTGCGAGCGAGCTATT
>JAEUWE010000220.1 GCA_016791465.1 Pseudobdellovibrionaceae bacterium | reverse complement strand
CGGATCGAGTCTGGGCCGCGCTCAAAGTGGCAGGCCTTGAGGGAGCCGATATCGTGCTCAACATCCAGGGAGATGAACCGCTGATCACAGGTGAGCCGCTGGATCAGTTGATCAGTGCGTTTGATCAGGGGCCGGATCTTGATATGGCGACGTTGGGTCGGCCATTTGATTTGACGACTCCGGCTGGGCGTGAGGCTTTGGCCAGCAACACCACGGCAAAGATTGTTTTGGATCAGAGTGGGCGTGCGCTCTATTTTAGTCGGTTCCCGATCCCGTTTTCGCGAGTCTCAGCGGATCAGATCGGACCGGCGTCCTCGGCAGTTGAGTTGTCAACTGTCGTTTTGAAGCACATCGGAATTTATGCGTATCGTCCTCGGTTCTTGGCGAGGTTTTGCGCAGCGCCTCCGGCTGGACTTGAGATCTTTGAGGGACTTGAGCAATTGCGCGCTTTGGCACTTGGCGCTCGAATTCAGGTCGTACAAACGCAGCATGAAAGCTGGGGTGTTGACACCCCCGAGGACGTGGAAAAGATTGAAAGAATGCTAGCAGCGACCCGCTGAGGAGGCCCCCATGTCCAAGGCTAAAAAACTCCGTAAAGGATCTGTCAAAAGATCAGCGCAGAGATCAATTGATGGATTGGCGAGTCGCAAGACGACCGCGGTGTCGGCAAAAACACGAATTGATCGAACGCTGTTGAAGCGGACAACGGCCCGCTCGGCGAAGCCGCTTCAACAGAAGTTTATTTTCGTTACGGGTGGTGTGGTCTCTTCGATTGGCAAGGGTTTGACTGCGGCTTCGCTCGGAACACTTTTGGAGGCTCGCGGCCTCAAAGTAACGCTCATGAAGTTCGATCCATATTTGAACGTCGATCCAGGTACGATGTCGCCGCTTCAGCATGGCGAAGTTTTTGTGACTGAGGATGGTGCTGAGACGGACTTGGATTTGGGTCACTACGAACGATTTACATCGATCACTGTTCATCGCGCGAACTCGGTCTCGACCGGCCAAGTTTACGAGGCTGTGCTGGCGAAAGAACGTCGTGGCGACTATTTAGGCGGAACGGTTCAGGTGATTCCGCATATCACAGATGAGATCAAGTCGCGTATGTTTGAAGCGGCACAGGGCGCCGAAGTCGCAATCGTCGAGATTGGCGGTACGGTCGGCGATATCGAGAGTCTTCCGTTTCTAGAGGCGATTCGTCAGATGCGAACGGATCTTGGGCACGAGAACTCTATTTTTATTCATGTCACCTACGTTCCCTATATTGCGGCAGCCGGAGAATTAAAATCTAAACCGACGCAGCACTCAGTAAAGGAATTGCGTGAAATTGGTATTCAACCTGACTTTTTGATTTGTCGAAGCGAACGAATCATTCCGGATGATGTGAAGGCAAAGATCGGTTTGTTCTGCTCGGTTCGCCCAGAGAATGTGATCGGTGCGAACGACTGCGCGACTATTTACGAAGTGCCGTTGATGCTCCACGAGCAGGGCTTTGATGCAAGCGTTGCCGAGCGTCTTGGTGTTGAGGCTGGGGAACCAGAGATTGAAAGTTGGAAGAGAATTGTCTCGACGCTCAAGAACCCAGCAAAACAGGTGAGCATCGGAATCGTCGGCAAGTACGTCGATCTCAAAGAAAGCTATAAATCTTTGAATGAGGCGATCGTTCACGGAGGAATTGCGAACAATACCAAAGTTGATTTGGTTTGGATCGATTCTGAAACGCTGAACGATGACAATGTCGATGGCGCGCTTCGCGAGGTGGACGGAATTTTGGTTCCGGGTGGCTTTGGCGAGCGTGGCGCTGAGGGCAAGATGGTGGCGATCCGCTATGCTCGAGTGAATCGCGTGCCCTATTTTGGTATTTGTTTTGGAATGCAGTTGGCGGCAATCGAGTTTGCCCGCAATGTCTGTGGAATTCAGGATGCGACCTCGCGCGAATTTAACGACGGCAGCGCGAAAAAAGGTTCACGCAATTTCGTTATCGACATCATGGAAGAGCAACGTGCGGTCAAGGACAAGGGCGGAACAATGCGCCTCGGGTCGTATCCTTGTACGTTAAAGGATGAGTCGCTGGTTCGCCGTGTGTATGGAGCAAAAAATATTTTTGAGCGCCATCGTCACCGTTTTGAATTCAACAACAAGTACCGACCGCTTTTTGAAAAGAACGGGATGACGCTTTCTGGGATTTGTGAAGATCGCGATCTTGTGGAGATCATTGAACTGGGGACGCATCCCTGGTTTGTCGGCGTTCAATTTCATCCAGAGTTTAAGTCGCGTCCGACAAGCCCGCATCCGTTGTTCAGCGGATTCGTTGAGGCGGCATTGGCTCGACATAAAGTGACTCAGCAGGGTGTTAAGAGGTCGCGTCAGACGAAGGCACAAGATATTAAAGCATCAGCGACAAAGCCTGGTCGCAATCGTTGGGTTTAGAGGTTGAGATGACAAAAGAAGTGAGCGATGCGAGTCGCGTTTTTGAAATCGAGGCCAATGCCCTATTGGCACTTCGGGCGCGGCTTGAGAATCATGCGGCAGCGGAGGCATTGACTCGAGCTGTGGACTTAATCGCCTCATGTCAGGGTAAAGTCGTCATTGCCGGTATGGGTAAGTCTGGCCTTGTGGGACGTAAGATTGCGGCGACGCTCTCATCGACCGGAACGCCATCGGTTTTTCTTCATCCCGCTGAAGGTTCACATGGGGACCTTGGCGTGATTGGCTCGCAAGATGTTGTGGTTGGAATCAGTTATGGGGGGGAGACTCCCGAGCTGGAATCACTTCTTCGTTACGTCGCTCGAAAAAATCTATCACTGATTGCGATTACCGGTAACCCATTGAGTACACTTGGGAAAGCAGGAACGATTTGCCTCGACGTCAGTGTGGCGGAGGAGGCCTGTCCAATGGGTCTCGCTCCGACTGCTTCGACGACGGCGACTCTCGCCATGGGCGATGCTCTGGCGGTTGCGACGTTGAATCGTCGAGGCTTTCGCGCAGAGGACTTTGCAGAACTTCATCCGGGTGGAAAACTTGGTCGCAGGCTCCTAACTCGAGTGGCGGATGTCATGCACACGGGCGATGCTTTGCCATTGGTGGGTCTCGACACACCGATGCGTGAGGTCTTGGCAGCCATGACTCAGAAGGAAGTTCGCGGGGTGGCTGGTGTTCTTGATGAGCAGGGGCAGCTGGTTGGCATCGTGACGGATGGTGATTTGCGCCGGCGGCTCGAGAAGAGCTTGAATCCCCTCGAGGAGAAAGCGCGAGATCTGATGTCGCGATCTCCGAAGACAGTTGATGCATCAGAGCTGGCAGAACGAGCACTGTTCATGATGGAGCAGTTTCGCATTCAAACTTTGTTTGTCATGAATCGCGATCTGAGTTCATCAGGTCGTTCTGGTCGACCGGTGGGACTGCTGCATCTTCAAGACCTGCTCCAGGCGAAACTTCGCTAGAGTCGAGTGCAGGACGTAGGGACAGGTCTAGGTTCGTCGTCCTTTCCATGTGATTGCCGAGAGTGACAAACTGTTGGCATGTCAGCACTCAAAGCACCAGAAGCTCGACCTCGGTTTCTTCATTTTTCTCAATATCGATCACTGACGGTGTTCGTGAGTTCAGTCACTGTCATTGCCGGTTTGTTGTCGTTCGGAGCCTCGGCATCTGCGGCAACAGAGGTGATTCAATTTCCGGATGAGGAGTTGGCGACTGAGTCAGTTCTTCCGGTTTTTGACCAGCCGGTGAGTACAAAGAATCGCGTGGTGGCGCTTGAGAAGCGACTCGAATTTGGCGCCGCTCTTGGCTACGCGCTCACGGAGCCTTTTTACAATCCGATTAGTCTTGCGGGACAGCTGACCTATCACATCAACGAAGAGCATGGCATCAACCTGTTTGGCGCGACATTCTTG
>JAEUWE010000398.1 GCA_016791465.1 Pseudobdellovibrionaceae bacterium | reverse complement strand
CTTTGAAGAGCGAGAGTTTCACGTCGCCAGTCAGTCGCTCTTGCGTTTTATTGATGAACGCTTCGAGATCTGTTTTGAACGGATCATACCACAGGCCTTCGTAGGCGAGTTTCGACCACTCCTGATCGACAAGTTTCTTGAAGCGAAGCTCATCTCGCGTCAGTACAAGTGCTTCGATCGCACCATGTGCCTTCAAAAGAACGGTCGATGCGGGGCACTCGTAGTTCTCGCGAACTTTAAGGCCGAGCATACGGTCTTCCATGACATCGATTCGACCGATGCCATTTTCGCCAGCGATTTTGTTCAGCGCCAGAACAAGCTTTGCTGGAGAGAGCTTCTCGCCATTGAGCGCGGTGGGTACACCTTTGTCGAAAGTGATTGTGAGGGCAGAGCGTGTGTTTGGCGCCGCCTCTGCGGACTTCGTCCATTGGAAGATCTCTTCGGGTGGTGCAAAGTCTGGCTCTTCAAGGCGCCCTCCTTCAATCGAGCGCCCCCAGAGGTTTTCATCTATGGACCAGATCTTCTCGAGAGATTGTTGAATTGGAACGCCTTTTTTCTGTGCGTACTCAATCTCCCAAGAGCGAGTCAGGTTCTTTTCGCGAATAGGAGCGTGGATGACGGCTTCAGGCATCAATGCACGAATGGTGTACTCGATGCGATACTGATCGTTACCTTTTCCTGTGCATCCGTGGGCAAAGGCGGTGGCGCCTTCTTGGCGCGCGATCTCAACAGCTTTTGCGGCGATGATGGGACGTGCGATGGATGTACTCATCGGGTAACCCTGGTATTCGCCGTTCGCTTTCAGGCTTTGAAAACAGAAGTCGCGTGTGAACTCCTCTTTCGCGTCGACAGTGAAGTGCTTGGTCACGCCAATCGCTTTCATGGCTTCGGCTTTTTCGCGAGCTTGATCGAGATCGGCTTGAGGTTGGCCGACGTCCACGGTGACGGTGATGATGTTCTCGTAGCCGTAGTCCTCTTTCATCATCGGGATGCAGATCGATGTGTCGAGTCCACCTGAGTAAACAAGAACGACGGTTTTTCCGGTAGCCATAGTCAGAAATCTCCTCAAATCGGCGCGTTGATTTGTTGTTCAGCGCGAGCGGAAAGCGAAATGCATAAAAACGGGCATTTCGCAAAATTATGCATAAACACCACCTTTATGGGTTGACCTATGCGGGAAATCAAGGATAAAAATGCACAAGTATGCATAAAGTTGCACAAAGCAGTGGCATTCTGTCTCTGTGGAATGCGGCACGAAGTGTGTAGAGACGAGAGCAGAAAGCGCTGTCCGATTTGACTGTTGTCCTTAAGAAGTTTTGAAAAAGGGAATCGAAGTAATGACTCTAGACTCAGTCCGAACTCAAAGCAGTGCTCAGGGAGCGACGTCAACAGCGTCTGCAGCTCCGTGCACGGCCGTTGTGGTTGGCGCTCGGGGCTATTCGGGCGCAGAGCTTGCGCGAATTCTTTTTTCACACCCGGTTGTAAAACTTGTTGGGTTGTACGCGACTCAGGGTTTTTCGACGCGTGAGCTTTTGCCGGAGTGGACGCCGGCTTTGGCGCCTCGATTGCCTGCAGGCGAGGCGATGGCAGCGCTTGAAGAAAGCCTGGCTTCGGCATTGAGTGCGGGGCGAAAGCCTTTTGACTACGCTTTCCTGGCGACGCCGGCCGAGGTCTCAATGGAGCTTGCTCCGAAACTTTTGAAGTGCGGTGTTCGGGTGATCGATGTTTCGGGTGCCTTTCGCCTGAAGGGGCAGAGCGTTTCTGATTCGCTTGAGCTCTACAAGAAATGGTACGGCTTTGCGCACACAGCTCCAGAGCTTGTGCAGTCCGCAGACTACGGGCTTCAGCCTTTTCAAAAATCAGCGCCGACTTCGGATCTCGTTTCGAATCCTGGCTGCTATGCCACTGCAACGGCGTTGGCACTGATTCCACTTTACGCTGACGGTTTGATCGAGCTTTCGTCGGTAGCGGTCGATGCGAAATCGGGAACGACCGGCGCTGGCAAAAAAGCAGAGGAGCGCTTGCTGCATGCGGAGGTCGATGGTGGCTGTCTTCCTTATCGGGTCGGCCGTCATCAGCACGAACCTGAGATCGCAGAAGCGGTCGCGCGGTTTGCGCTGAAGAGTCAGGATCGCGTCAAGGATGTTTGCTTTTCGTTTGTCCCGAACCTTTTGCCTGTTCGCCGGGGCATTATTGTTTCTGTGCACGCGCGTTTGAAGTCGGGAGTGACGGCTGAACAAGTGAAGAAGGCCTATACCGAGGCGTATGGCGAGTATCCGTTGGTGCGCCTCGCGCCGCTTGCGGAAAAAGGGAATGATGTCGAGCTCACGCTGCGCCGAGTGGTTGGCAGCGCGCGCACGACTGTTGCGTGGAATGTTCGTGCAGAGTCTGCCGGTTCGGCGTTTGGCGATCAGCTCACCGTATTTTGTTTGATTGATAATTTGATGAAGGGTGCCGCGTCGCAAGCGGTTGAAAACCTGAATCGCTTCCTCGGTCTTCCTCTTGAGACCGGGCTTCTGGAAAGAGAGGGTGTGCTGTGACACCTGGACCTGGAATTGCTCGTACTCCGCTCCCACAAGGTTTTCTTGCAAGCGGTGTGAACTGCGGTGTTCGTCGTTATCGTCCTGATTTTGGACTTATTATCTCTGATCGCCCAGCTGTTGGCGCAGGTGTGTTTACAGAAAATCGCTTTGCAGCGGCTCCTGTTCACTACTGCCGGAGCATTTTGCCATCGGCCTCGATTCGCGCGATCGTGACAAACTCTGGACAAGCCAATGCGGCTACGGGCCCAGAGGGTGTTGAAAACAATCGTCAGCTTGCTTTTGAAGTCGCGAAAGAGCTCGAGTGCTTCCCTCGCGAAGTGTTGATTGCATCAACTGGTGTCATCGGACCGCAGCTCGATATGGCGAAGCTTGTGCCCGCGATCCCAGAGCTTGTTGAGCGAGCGACGGACACAGCTGAGAACTTCAGCCTTGCGATCTTAACGACAGACCTTGTTCCCAAAACTGTCAGCACAGAGCTGAAGCTCTCAAAAGGGACTGTTCGAATCACCGGGATCTGTAAAGGATCAGGAATGATTCACCCGAATATGGCGACGATGCTTGGCTATCTTTTGACGGATGCAATTGTGCCGCTCGGCAAGGCGCATGCGTATTTAAAAGAAGCGGTCGACGTGAGCTTCAACATGATTTCAGTTGATGGTGATTCGTCGACAAATGATGCGGTCTTTTTGATGGCGAATGGCGCATCGGGCGTTGCATTGAACACGCTTGAAGATGAGCAGAAGTTCGAAGCGGCACTCCGTGAGATTTCGACGCTGCTTGCGCAGTCGATAGCGATTGATGGTGAAGGTGCGACGAAGCTTGTTGAAATTCGCGTTAAAGGTGCGCCAGATTTGGCGACCGCTCGTCGAGCTGCGCGTGGAGTAACTGTTTCTCCTCTGGTCAAGACGGCGATGCATGGTGAAGATCCAAACTGGGGTCGTATCATTGCGCGCCTTGGAGCTGAGCAGGTGCCAGAAGTGGCGCTATCGCGTTTATCGCTGGTTATGCAGGGGGCGCTACTTTTTGCTGATGGCCGTCCGCAACCGTTTGAGAAATCCGAAGTGAAGCAGCTTTTGAAAAAATCCAAGATCCTGGTTGAGATCGATCTTCGTTCTGGAAGCGACGAGGCGACGGCTTGGGGTTGTGATCTTTCAAAGAAGTATGTCGATATCAACACGGAGTACACGACGTGAGCGAGCTCAAGGTCTTCGCGGGGCATCCCGCTGTTTCGCGCGATGTTTTGGCTGCTCTTCAGTACGTGAAGCAGTTTGCCGGCAGTACTGTTGTCGTGAAGCTCGGTGGGTCGATCCTCCAGGACGATGCTCTGCTTTCGAAGATCTGTGACGATATTGGTCTTGTTCGTGCCGTCGGTGTCAAGGTCGTCCTTGTTCATGGCGGTGGTCCTGCGATCAATGAGGAGCTGACTCGTCGTGGGATTACTTGGGAGTTTGTGGAAGGCCTTCGTGTCACAACTCCTGAAATGATGACGGTGATTGAGACGGTATTGAGCGGTAACGTGAATCGCCGTATTGTTCGCGGTCTCAATAAGACAGGACTGCGTGCTGTCGGGTTTTCGGGACTCGATGCCGGCACCTTGATCTGCAAGCAGACAGACAAGCGCCTGCAGCTCGTTGGTGAAATTGAGCGTGTGAACACGCAGCTGATTCTTGAAGTTCTGGAGATGCAAGACGAACTCGGTTTTAGAGGAGTGCCCGTCATTGCGCCCATCGGTGTTGGTCGCGACGGTCAGTCATACAATATCAATGCCGATTGGGCGGCGAGTCGTATTGCGAGTAGCCTCGGTGTGACAAAGATGCTGTTCCTCACCGATCAGGACGGCATTCTTGATCAAGAGGGAAAGCTGATTCCGGAGCTTGATGCTGGCGAAGTTGAGCAGTTGATTGAGGATGGCGTCGTGAAAGGCGGAATGCTTGCGAAGGCGCGCACGATCCTGCATGCGATTCAAAATAAAGTGACGGATGTTCACATCATGAATGCGCGTCGTCCTCATGCGATTGTTGAAGAGTTATTCACAGATCATGGTGTCGGTACGGTTTGCCGTCTGCGTTCGCGCGGGGCGAGGTCGTAATGGCGACGCGCCTTCGGATTAAGTCGAAACATTTTTTAACGGGTACAGAACTTTCGAGGCAGGAAACGCTGGACCTTCTTCTGCTTGCGGAGAGTTGCCGCGAGCAGCGGCTGGCGGGGTTTCGCCGAGACGACCTTCGCGGGAAAAACGTCGCACTTTTGTTTGAAAAGCCGTCGCTTCGCACGCGTGTGAGTTTCACCGTTGCGATTCAAGAGCTCGGTGGTTTTGTCCTTGAGCTCGATTCAATTGGACGAAAAAAGGAAGATCCAGAAGACACGATTCGTGTTTTGGCTGGCTACTGTCATGCGGTGATGGTGCGAACACATGCGCATTCTATCTTAGACCGTATGGTTGCGAAGTCGCCGATCCCAGTGATCAACGGTCTCAGTGACACGCATCACCCCTGCCAGGTCTTGGCCGATCTCCAGACGTTGATGCAGCGCTATCGTGAACTGAAGGGGCTAAAGCTTGCCTACATTGGCGATGGCAACAATATGCTCCACAGTTTGTTGCTTTTGGCTCCTGCGCTTGGAGTGGAAGTTCACTACGCTACGCCGAAGGGCTATGAGCCAAGTTCGCTCGTTGTTCGTCAGGCGAAGAAGCGGGCAAAAGACGGCGGCGGCGCCGTTGTCGCGCATGAAGACCCAGTCGAAGCGGTTCGTTCGGCGAATGCCGTGTACACGGACGTTTGGACGAGCATGGGCTTTGAGCAAGAAGAAACCAATCGCGATCAAGCCTTTCAATCGTTTCAACTGAACGAGACGCTCTACAGCTATGCTGATCCGAAAGCTGCGATCATGCACTGTATGCCGATGATTAAAGATAAAGAGATCACGGCGAGTCTTGTTGAGCACGAAAACTCGGTTCTGTTTCAACAGGCAGAGAATCGCATGCATGCACAGAAGGCTTTGCTCATTGGTCTTGCGGGCAATGTTTAGTTTTGCGAAGGAAGGAGGTCCAGATGGCAAGAGAGCACATTGAATCAAGCGCTGGATCCTCCGGTGGTCGCGCGCAGATGCGTCTTCAGGCGCTCCGCCGCTTGCTCGCAAAGGAAGAGGCCAGCACGCAAGATGAGCTTCGTGAGGAACTTGAGAAGCTTGATTTTGAAGTGAATCAATCGACGATCTCGCGCGATCTTCGAAAGTTAGGTGCAGTCAAGATCATCGATCCATCGGGACGAACGGTCTATCGATTGGCTGAGGAGATGGCCGCTGTTCGGACGCCGACGGGGCTTGGGGCACTGATCACCGATATTGAGCACAATGGAGTGATGGTCGTCGTGCACACCTCTCCGGGCTCGGCGTCGCTTGTCGCGCGCACGATCGATCAACTGCGCTCAGATGAAGGTGTGCTCGGCACAATCGCTGGCGACGACACTGTCTTTGTGGCGCCTCGTCAGCCCCGATCAATCGAAGCCCTGGTTCGCCGTATCCAAGATATCTTTGGCTGATTCAATCTTATGACGCACCGTTTTCTGGGCGGCAAAGGTGCGCGTGCTTTGCCGGGCAGAGCGCGGCCTCTCGATCTCTATTCGTGCCGGGAAAACGGAATTATCTGGTGACTGTGACGGTCGAGACGTGTGGTGCTACCGCCGTTCGATCGTAGAGGAAGAGCATGGCGGGTGCCTCGATGAGTTCTTCGTATGTTTCGCCAGGGGCGATCACGTAGGAGTTCTGATCGACCTGATGGTCTGCGAAGTCATGGCGGACTTCGATTGGGCGATCTGACAGGTTTTTGTAGTTCACCAAAATGGGGTGTTCGACTGGCGAGCGAACACGGAAGGTGTTCTGTACGGGCTTGCCAGCAGCACTGATGTCAACCTGGAGTACAGTTGCGTGCCGGTGTTTGATGCTGGGAATGCGAAGTCCCAAATCCCGGAAGAAGTGATTGAGCTGATAGGCCGAAAGGTTGGCCGTACTCAAGGAGTGCAGGAATTGATTCGCCAGTCGCACTTGCTGGGCGTTGTCTGCAAACTGCCAAAGCCACTCGTGTACGAGGAGCATCGAAAACTGTAGGGCCGAATCTTGAAGTTCGCTGAAGACATCAATATCGTATTTAAACTGTATCTTACTGCCGATCTTTGAGCGGACAACCGCTTGTTGCCACTGCGCGCCGCAAGTCGGTGGCAGAAGTTCAACGACGTTTTCGTCTTTGATGTCGACAAGTCCATAGTGGACCGGAGACCAAACATAGGGGCCTAAAAGACTGCTTTGGCCGATCCAGGATTTAAATTCAAGGAGCGACCCCGCGAGATCTGGATTTCGGCTCCGCAAGAAGCCGACAATTCGATCAATGCTATCGTTCTCATCGAGAAGGCCCTGTGGAGGATCAAGGGGCCGAGCGAGGAGATAGTCAAGAAAGTAAAGGCCTTCGGATTCGCCACTTGGAAGTGACGAGCAGCGAATGACATCGCCGCCATTGCCGACTTCTCCGCCGATAAAAGCCTGCGTATAGGCGCCGTTGAAAATGATGAGAGAAGTAAAAAGAACGATGAGAGTTTTCATTTTTTTTCCTGTTCGATGTCGAGCCGAAAGAGTTGAGCGGAAAAATGATACACGGCCGAGCGGTCGCCGGCTTCGAGTGTCGTCATAAGCTCGCGGCGAAAGTCAGCGATCATCTTTTTTGCCTTCGGAAGGTTCTTTGGGTCGATCGCCATTGTGATCCCTGAGAAATCGCGATCGATCGGATCCTGAGTTTCGATAGCAGCATAGGCTTTCGTCAGCATTGAACGGTGGTAGCGGCGAATAGCGGAAGAAGGAATGTTACCAGTCGTATAGTTGTTGATGGATTTTTTTAGTCGCCCTGAGGTGTCGCGCTCGAGCAGCTGACTTTCGAGTAGGCGTTCGATTGCTTTCGTTGCGAGAAGCGGAGTGAGGCCAAATCGCTTGGCGATGGCTTCGGGATCATTTGCGACTGATTGAATGGAAGTCATCTCGGCAATAGCAAAATGGTACCAATCCGAAATCAATCGAAAGCGGTCGAGAGCCAGCGACTCAAATCGAGTGAAGGCTTGTGAAGATGTCTTCACTCCGCTCAAGATTTTCTTTCGCTCGGAGTCGGACGTGCAGAGATCAGCTCGAACGAGTTTGATGAAGTCGACTTGCCGCGCGCGACTCCAGTTGGTGAGTTGGGCAATTTCTCTAGCGCGCTCCTCGCTGAGTTTCTTTCGGCCGTTGAGGACTTGGCTTAAAAACGGGTGCGAAAGGCCAAGGTCTTTTGCGAACCGACGAAGTGAGTAGCGCGAATTGCCTTGCTGGCGCACGAGGAACTCGCGCTTTAAGAAATCGCCAGATCGAATGGAAGTGTTCGCTGATGCGGTCATCGGGGGCATCGGTAGCATCCGGTGGTTGCCAATGGCAACCACAAAAAAGAGTGGTTGCTGAATAGGGGTTGTGATTGTTGAGGAGGAGTTTGTAAGTCGTTGTTCTGAGATTCAACGCAATCACATTGGAGGCGATATGAAGGTAAAATCGATATCTTTTCTGGCGGCTATGGCACTGGGAGTCACTCTCGGCGATCGAGCACAGGCGACGTGGCTTGAAGATGAGGCTCGTCGCCAGCAGGAGGCGCGTGAGATGGCGATCTTGGAGGCGAATCCTTGCCAGGGAAGCGCAGTCACACCAGAAGAAATTGCGAAGGCGATGCGCCCTGGCGAGTTGATAAAGTTTGTCGGAGCCCATGGTGGAGCGGATCTGCCGAAGTACTCACGTCATCGAACCTGCACCGCGATGACCGGGTGTACGGAGTGGAAGAGAGGAACTCCTGAGTTGGAAAATAGTGGACTTCAGATGGCGGTGCTTGAGGTTATTTCGGACAAAACCGTCACGTTCAGTTTGAATTCAAGAACGGCGTATGGCGGTAATACGCCGACATCGTGCGAGATGCTGAATGGCGAGCTTCGGTGCCATGAGTTGCGCGCGGCTGTCGTGTATTATTCAGCTGGTGAGCCGACGCATGGAACTCCAACCGGATATTATTCTCGCGCTGAGCTTGCGACAATGATGGGATTGCCGATCAAGTTGAAAGGCACATTGACGAACACGAGTCCCATTGGTGAAGGCTTTGAGCCACGAAGTGGACTCTGCCTTTGGTTGAAGGCTCGCACTGAGCGTATTCGCGGTAACTATAGAGACGAGTCTGAGCTCGTCTATTTTCAATCAGGAATAGACCAGAGCATGGTGGCTCCGGCCTGGTAGCGAATCACTTTGCAGCGACTGTCGCTGACTTTGCCTTCACCGGTTCTTTGAGTTTTAAAACCTTCACCATTGCGCCTGGTTTGATTTTTTGATCAATCAGGTACTTGGTAATGACGGCAACGGAGACGTTGTCGCCGACACTCACGACCTGTGCCTCAGCGACAGGCGTGACGGTGAGTGGGATCTTGTACTTCAAGCGAGTGTAGCAAGCGGCACCTTCCCACGCGTAGTGAGTGTTGGTGACGGTGAAGGTGTCGCCGACTTGAACGCTTGCGCGATAGCCGCCACGGAAGGCGATGTGGGTGTCGTTGTTGACGAGTTCGGGGTCATAAAGAACGCGCGACTCCCAAACCTCATTCCAATCTTTGTTGGTTGAGATCATGTTTGTGTAGCGATCAACGACTTTATCGAGGCCTTTCGTCATCGCTTTTCGGATAACGTCCGTGATTGGAGTTTTAAAGAAGAAGTCGAGTCCAATCGGAAGGCCGGCGGCGAAGTCGATGCCGAAGCTCACTTTGGATTGATGAGCAATGCCGTCGCCGATCGCGATGGCCTGTTGTGTGAGTGGGTCGTCGGTACGAAGTCCTATCTCAAGTTTGGATTGATCGAACTGAACATTACCGGCAACCTTGCCGCCGGCAAGATCTCCACCTGCGCCGTATCCAACTCCTACACCCACACCCCAGGTTGCTTCAAAGGAGATCACTTCGCCGCCAAGCAGAGCCTGTGGAAGGTCATAGAGGCAGGCCGGGAGGTCGCTTGTTGCTTGCGTTGTGGCTTCGCCCTTCGATTGCGCGCTTGAGCCATTGGCTTGTGCGAGAAATCCAAAGCGATTGAGGACCGAGAGATCGCGAGACGAAACGAGACCATCTTCTGCGGCAGCGGCGGTCTTTGAGAGTTTTGGATCCTGCGTCTTATAGAAGCCCGAGCTTGATGTCAGGGGAGATGGGACGGGATTTGTAATCACGAAGTGATCGTGGTCCATGACCTGGCGGTAGAAGAGGGAGTTTGCGACGTAGGGAAAATCGATCACTTCGCCAGTGGGCATGCGCACTGAGCGAGCTTTAAGGCTAGCGAGCTCGATCTCCATTTTTAGAACACGCGACTTTTGTGCTGCATCTTCACAGCTCTGGTTTCCCATCGACATGAAGCCGATGGCACCGACTAGAAAAAAGGCTCGCTGGATCTTCATCTGCGTCTCCCCCGCATGGTGTTACTCACCGATGGTCTCGCGACCACTGTCTTGTTTATCGGACCTGTGGCTGGCGACTGAAGTCAGTGGACGTTGGGCTAGCTAGGCGAAATCACTCGACTCGACTCGATCTGAGGCGAGCTAAACTTGCGAGATCCTTTGATGTTGATGAATCACTCATGATTTCAGGACAGAAGACTTGCATCCAAGTTGGACAGTTTCGGGAAAAGATCGGGGCGATTCCCGTAAAATTGCGGCTAAGGACCTGTATCGAACGGATGCAAAAGCCGGTCTGCGCTTAGCTATAAGCTCGACGAAGTACCAGGGATTTCATCAGGCGCGGTTCGCGAGGAAATTCAAAATCCCAATCAGGGCTTGGTGCGCGCTCGATTCGAAACGGCCGTTTGGTGGCTCTGAGGAGCGCATCGATTCGTTTCACGATTTGTTCTGAGGTCAGGCCTTCGTGATTGGTGCTGAAAAGAGTGAAGCCACCGGGGGCTGTGACGTCGAGGCACTGGCTGATGAGGGTTTCGAGTTCGGTCTCAAGTCGGAAGACCGACTTTTCAAGTCGAGCAAAAGAAGGGGGGTCGCAGATGACGGCGTCAAAGAGCAGGGAGTTCTTTGCTGCCCATTTGAGATAGATCTGGGAGTCGATATCGCGAAACTCGAAATTTTTATTTTCAGGATCGAGTGAGTTGGCTCGGAAGTTCTCTTTCGCCCATTCGAGAAATTTGCGACTGATGTCGACTGTAACGACGCGTTCGGCTCCCGCTTTTGCGGCAGCAACCGAAAAGCCACCGGTATAGGAAAACAGATTGAGTACGGCCCGAGGCTTTAAGAGGTGCAGCATTCGTCGGTTGGCGCGTTGATCCAAAAAGAGTCCTGGCGAGAGGCCAGAGTCCCGGCGGAAAATAAAACGAAACGCCTCTTCGCTTGCCAGCCAACGCTCGGGAAGGGTCGGTGCTGAAAGCTGCATGTCTTCTTTGTTGGGCTCGCGTCCGCGGTTGCCTCGTACCTGTACATACCACGAATGAAGACGAAGATTTTGAGTGAGTAGGTCGATATCCGCTTGGTCAGTAGCGCCGAATTTTTCGGCATACCAGTGCAGTTGATAGATGTCGCCGAGTTGATCCATGCGGAGAGGTCCGCCGTCGGTGTGTATCCAGCGCAGTGTTTCCGGGCGCAGCACGCCAACGACCTGGAGACTGCGATAGAGTCGTTCGCGGCGTTCAAAGGCTTGAAGCCAAGCGATCAGTTGAGGGCGGCTAAGGAGATCGAGATTCTCAAACCAGCGCGGAAGTGGCGAGCTTGCCAAAATGGACTCATTTTTAATTTCAGCCGCGTGTAGGCAGAGAGATGGAAATTTTGTTCCGCCGTGTTCTTCGTCGCCAAGAATCGAGAGACCGACACTTTCAGCATGGAGACGAATTTGATGCGGCTTGCCTGTTTCGGGCTTGGCGCGCCAAAGCGAGAACGAGCCGTGGTCTCGAACATGCTCAATCACGGTGACCGCGTTGATTGGTTCCTGTGCCGTCGGAGAGAATGAAGCGTATTGAGTGGCTTTGCTGCCACCGGTCTTCATGCGGGTGATGTGACTTTCGATTTTGCCGCCGGAAACGAAACCCCGCCGAGGTTTTCGATCGGAGACGAAGTAGTAGGTTTTTTCGAAGGTTCGGCTCTCAAAACTCTGAGCCAATTGACTGGCCTCATCGGGTGACTCGGCGACAAGACAAACGCCACTGGTGCCGACATCGAGACGATGGACTGGCCACAGCGCGATCGACGATCGATGTTGCAGATGTTCGATGAAACCATCGACCGGATCGATCCACAGCCGCTTTTGTTCGTCCGGATTGAGCGAAGTATGCGTGGTGACTCCGGGCGGTTTATCGAGAATTTTCACAGACCGCTACCCCTCAGGCGCCGTTGAGGATTTTTTGCGGCAGCTGGGACAGATGCCATAAAGCTCAAGAATGTGCGACGTCAATAAGAAGCCAAATTGGAGCGCCACCCTCTCTTGCAGGCGTTCGATTTCGCTATTTTCAAACTCGACGATCTTGCCGCAGACGGAACAGCTCAAATGGTCATGGTGATCTTTTGCCGCCCACTCATAGCGAGCAGGCATTCCCCCCATGCGAACTTCAGTCACATACTTTTGATCGGCGAGAGTGCGAAGAAAGCGATAGACGGTGGCAAATCCGATATCGGCATTGCGTTTAGCGACCGATTCAAAGACGTCTTGGGCGGTGAAGTGCCGAGGACCGCTGCGTACGACTTCCAAAATATCCAGGCGTTGGGCGGTCACCTTGAGCCCAATGTCTCGGATGATCTGCTTTGATGGCGTGGACGGGCGCCGCGCTTTGGAGGCGTGTTTGGGGTCGGGAAGGTGCGGAATATTGGACATAGGCCGACGCTATCCAAGGTCGGCCTCGGCCGTCAATAACTGAGAATCATTTTCAATTGATTTTAGAGAACCCGAGGTTTTCGCGAATCAAATGTTGATGCTCTTCAGTGTGATAGGGGAGCAGGAAGATTGCCAAATGCTCAATGCCGGTCTTTAGGCTTCGGCGCGTCGCTGGTTTCTCTGGGCTCTCAAAGAACTGGAGAAAGGAGGACGACGTGATCAGAACGGTGTCGCTGATCATCTGCATTTCGCGGGGATTGGTGAGCTTCTTCATGACGCCAGCTTTGATCCACTGGGCATACATGCTCTGCAGGAGACGCATTGTTTTTGCGATATGTGTTTTCCACCGTTTGGCGAGGCTCGGATCTTTGCGGCGAAGGTGGTACATTTCGCGGTGGAAGAAGCGATACTTCCAGAATGTTTCGTAGGATTTTTCGATGAGATCCATCGGCGAAGTCGCTTGGATCTGGGTGTTCGCTGAAGGCTTCCAGACGTCATATGTTTCTTCGCACATCATCTCGAACAGTTCGAGAATGATTTCTTCTTTATTTCGAAAGTGAAAATAAAGATTTCCTGGAGAGATGCCGAGGTGTGCGGCGATGTGATTTGTGGTGACGGCAACAACGCCGGATTGGTTGAAGAGATCAATACTTGAAATCAGGATGCGCTCGCGGTTGCCGACCTTCTTTGGGTTTGAACGCGCAACGGCGTTGCGCGCGCCAATCGGCAGAAATCCAGATTTTTCAGTGTTCGTCGGTGAGCTCATCAGAACCTCCAGGGCATGGGTGGTGGCAGTTGGCTGTGCACTTGCTTAGCGTTCGCCCTTTCCCTACCGTTTGCTGTCGATTTCAACAAGCTTTTGGAGTGTCTTACTCTACTTGTTAGAGCGATTGCTCTTTTCGTGGTCGAAGTCTGGTAAAAAATGGACTTCTCCTCTGACATAGAGAAGAAGAGTCCTGCTTTCGATAGCGAAGGCAAGATCCCCTGCCGCCGGTTTCGGCTGAGTGTGTTTTCAACTCGATTTCCCAACCAGCTTGAGACCGGCGGCTCCCCTTTTTCCTCTTTCATGCTTAAAAATAAAAAAACGCCCGCTCGGTTGGAGCAGGCGTCGGACTGTTTTTGCTGAACGAAGCTGGGCTTGATTAGCCCATGCGCTCGAGGCGCTGAATGCGCTCCTCAAGTGTTGGATGCGTTCGGAAAAGACCAGCAAGGCCCGGCTTTGATGCCGATATTTTGAGTGATGCAAACGCGGGTTTCTGTTCGGTCTGATCATTCACCTTGTAGTTATAGTCCGTCACCTTTTGAAGTGAGCGGAGTGCGCCGATCATCGCTTCGCGTCCGGCGTAGCGTGCGCCTCCTTGGTCGGCACGGAATTCACGCTGGCGTGAGAACCACATCACCACAATCGAACCCAGCAGCATGAAGACCATCTCAAGAGCCATCACGGTAAGTGAATAGGCCAGAGGGCCAAGGCCGCCGCCTTCGCGGTCGTCATCGCTCTTCATGAAGTTCGAGATCGCAAATGCGACCAGGCGAGCGAGAGCCATGACGAAGGCGTTGATCACACCTTGGATCAGCGTCATGGTGACCATGTCGCCGTTGGCGACGTGCGCGACCTCATGCCCGATGACACCTTCGACGGCCTGACGGTCCATGTTGTTCATGAGCCCAGAGGACACGGCAACGAGGGAGCGGTTCTTGGTCGGGCCTGTCGCAAAGGCGTTCACCTCAGGAGACTCATAGTAGCCAACCTCTGGCATCGATGTGAGTCCTGCAGCGCGCGCGAAGCGATAGGTGGTATCGACCAGCCAGCGTTCGTCCGGGTTCGTTGTCTTGGGGTCGATCACTTTGACGCCCATCATCCACTTCGCCATGACTTTCGACATTGCGAGACTGATAAAGGCGCCGCCCATGCCCCAGACCAAACAGAAGCCGAGAAGCGACGGAAGGTTGTAGCCGTTGGCCGTTCGGCCTCCGGTGAGCCCGAGGGCTTGAATAACAATGGAGAGAGTCAGCATGACAAGCATGTTGACGGCCAAGAACAAGAAGACTCGCTTAATCTTAGAACCGAAATTCTTCATAAGTATGATTCCTTTCAACCACTTCAATATACGGCCTTCGCATCATTTCGTAAAATAGATATAAACTAGATTTTACTTTGCTTTAAACGAAGTATTGCAGAGGCGGCTATTCGTCGTCTCCGCTGTCCCTTTGGCTATCCTGCAGTCGAAAACCTTTGGCAAGGTGGGCTGCAATAGGATTTTCCACCTTGCGCGTCGAAGTGATCAGCCAGAACTCCTCGGCAAGACCCTCCATGCGTCCAATGCGAATAAGCGATTTGTCTCGAGCGAGTTCCTCGCCGGATGGTTCGGCGATGGGTATTAGCCCAATCCCAGACGAGCCAAGGAGTTTTTGTAGGCTCGAGTCTTGAGTCTCGGCGACGGGGGAGATGGTGATGCGATTGGTGCGAAAGAAGTGTTCAAGATCGTGGCGAAGCTTTGAGTGGTAGGTCGGGAGAACGAAGCTCTGCCCCTCAAGGCTTTGCGGAAAACGTTTGCTGAGACCGCGAAAGCGAGGTGCGCCAAAGACTGATATCGGAACGCGGCCGACGGATCGGGCTCGTAGTTTGCCAGAGTCATCAATTGAGGGGGTGAAGTTTGAGAGCAAGAGATCAATGCGGTGGGCTCGAAGCTCGCGGAGCAGCTCGTCACCTTTGCCTTCGAGAATTGAAACCGTGCACGGTCCGGCGGCATAGGCGGCCTGAGTGAGGCGCAGCGTGACGCTTTTGGGAACGCTGTCGAGCGCTCCGATCTGGACATGTGTTTTTTCATTTCGGGGGCCTCGATCTTGGAGAACCTCGAGCATTTCGGCGCCGAGCCGAAAGATGTCGGATGCATACTGAAAAGCAACCTTGCCTGCCTCTGTCAAAATCAGTCGACGATTGCGGCGATCGAAAAGAGTTTGGCCAAGCGCGTCTTCGAGATTCTTTAGCTGAGTGGACAGTGTTGGCTGTCCGAGTCGCAGCTTCGATGAGGCTTTGGCGATGCTCCCTTCGCTGGCGATCGTCCAAAAATAGTAGAGGTGATGGTAATTGAGCCACTGAAGAGCCCGAATGGTATCTGGCGGTGTGGGTGTCGTCATCGAGTCAATCTGAGACCATTTTGAGATGCAACTCAATATCAAATTGAGGCTCTGTTTTGGGACAGTATCAGCCAGGACGTTGCGTTGAGTGAAGATGGTGTAGGGACACTGTAAAGATCGTACAAATTTCTCCTCGAAGCGGGCTGGTGTGCTGATTCCATACCACTATCGTGCCGATGAGAATTGAAGGCAGGGCATGTTCGCGTATTGGGTTATGCCGAGGGGGAAGCAAATGGGTGTCGATCGTTCGAATCAGTTAAAAGATGATCGTCGTGTTTTACTCCTCATCGACGACGAGCCCGATATGGTCGAAGTGATGTTCACGATTCTCGATAGTCGAGATACGCATGTCTTATTGGCGCTCAATGGTCATGAGGCACTTGAGATGATGAAGCAGCACCCGGTCGATGCAGTTCTGACTGATATTCGCATGCCCGAAATGAGCGGGGTTGAACTGGTTCAAAAGA
>JAEUWE010000153.1 GCA_016791465.1 Pseudobdellovibrionaceae bacterium | reverse complement strand
AACTGTCGTTCTCCGTATCGGTGTACCCGCCCTCAAGGCCGACAAATGTCGCATACGCTGCAGCTTGAGCGGCGGTCTGTCTTGGACGAACGACGGATTCGACTTCGTTCACCGTGTCCGTTCGAAGGCCGGTGCGGCCACCGATCATAAACTGATAAAGATCATCTTTGCGATTTTCCGCAAGCCACATGTCTTGAAGCCGTGTCTTGCGCTGAGTCTCAAACCAATCTGCGATCGTCCACCGGTTCTGGTAACGCTCATCGGCGGTCTTGCTGATCCCCTGACCAAGATTCGCCAGAAATGCACTTCGCCCACCAGAATCTGCAAAGGCACTGGAAACCCAGATCAACGAGAACAAAAAGAAAAGCATTGTCGTCCCAACCTGGCGCACTGGAGCCCTCTGACGCGGGCAATTGTCGCGACGACTTGGATGAGCCATTAACCGCGAGCCTCGCGGTCGGCGACAATCTTTTTAATGGACTCAACAATCTCGGGAATGCTCGAACCGGGCCCGAATACGGCCGCCACACCCTGCTTCAATAGTGTCGCCGCGTCATCCGGCGGAATAATTCCACCGACAAAAATTGGAGTGCTTATTTCCCGTTCGATCATCTTCTCTTGAACTGCCGAAACCAGAGGCAAATGAGCCCCTGACAGGATAGAAAGTCCCACGATATCGACATCCTCTTGCAAAGCTGCGGTCACAACCATATCCGGTGTCTGATGCAACCCCGTATAAATCACCTCAAAGCCCGAATCGCGCAGACCACGCGCCACGACTTTGGCGCCTCGATCGTGGCCATCAAGACCTGGCTTTGCGACCAGAACGCGGATGGGTGATGCCGAAGACGAATTGGATGGTGCCGATGAGTTTCCCATGCATGCTTCCTGTGCTTGTTCCTGTTGTTGCTCGAGAGGTTACTACCATGTAGAACGTGATCGCAACCACTCTCACATCGATAATGAGGAGCGTTTATGGCGACCGAAAATGCACACCCAGCACTGACCACAATGAGCGAAGACGAAGCGGCATTTCGCGACGCTGTGCGTGCGTTCGCCGAAGGCGAAATCAAACCCCTCGTCTCGAAAATGGATGAACACGCTCAATTGGAGCCTTCACTCCTGCCAAAACTCTTCGAAATGGGCTTGATGGGCGTCGAATCTCCGGAAAAATTTGGCGGATCTGGCGGAAGCTTCATGATGGCCTGCCTTGCGGTTGAAGAAATCGCGCGCGTCGACGGATCGGTGTCGGTTCTGGTCGACGTTCAAAACACCCTCGTGACCAATGCCTTCATCCGCTGGGGCTCCGAGGCCATTAAAGCGAAATACCTGCCGAAGCTCGCACGCGAATGGGTTGGCGCCTACTGTCTCTCTGAGAGCACATCGGGCTCCGATGCTTTTGCGCTCAAACTCCGCGCAGAAGATAAAGGAGACAAGTGGGTTCTCAACGGATCCAAACTCTGGATCACCAATGGCAAAGAAGCATCGGCCTTCATCGTTTTTGCCAACATCAACCCAGCCGCAGGCTACAAAGGTATCACCGCCTTTATCGTTGAAAAGGGCTTTAAAGGTTTCACTGTCGGCAAAAAAGAAGACAAACTCGGCATCCGCGCCTCGTCGACTTGCGAGCTGCTCTTTGAGAACTGCGAAGTTCCAAAAGACAACATCCTCGGTGAAGTCGGCAAAGGCTATAAGATCGCGATTGAAACTTTAAACGAAGGCCGTATCGGTATCGGCGCGCAGATGATTGGCATCGCTCAAGGAGCCTATGAAGCAACACGTGGCTACATTCAAACTCGCGAGCAGTTCGGAAAGTCGATTGCGACGAACCAAGGCGTTCAGTTCCAGTTGGCCGAAATGCGCGTAAGCCTCGAGGCCGCACGCCTCATGGTTTATAACGCCGCTCGTTTGAAAGATGCAGGCCAACCCTTCATCGAAGAAGCGGCAATGGCCAAGCTCTACGCCTCTCGTGCGGCGGAGAAGATCACATCTCTCGCAATTGATCTTTACGGCGGCAACGGCTTTACAAAAGAGTACCCCGTTGAGAAATTCTGGCGCGATGCCAAAATCGGCCAGATCTACGAAGGCACATCGAACATGCAGTTGCAAACCATTGCCAAGATGGAGCTTTCAGGCTCTTAGTCTTCAGCGCGCACTTTAAGGCGGCCGATCATATTGGTATAAAACTCATCAATGGCTCTCTCGTGGAAAATGTGAGGGAGCCACATGGGAAGCAGCATCCAATAGGCAAAAAAACTAATGCCCAAAGCCAGCCGCACCGCAATCTGAAAAAAAAGCGAGAGAGCCAAAAACGGAAGCGTCAGCCGGCGAACGAATATCAATGGATACAAAAGCTCAAAACCAAAGACGATTGCACCGCCAATTAAAGTCACTTCACTGTGCTCCATCAGCCAGCGTATGAGCCACTCAGTCCAATTTCCCTCAATTTGTGGCCCTCGCGTGACATAGGTCTGAAAGAGGTATTCGCGAAAGAAATTGTCGTATGCCCAGGCAAAGCCCGATTGCCGTAACTTGCCAAGACCGCTCGCCATAAAAATGAAAACCCAGTGCATTTGAAAAAGAACGAGTGGCCAGCGATAGTCGCCGCTCCGAACGGGAAGTTTGAACCCAGCATCAAGGGAAAGTGCCGCAGACATCGGCGCCAAACATGCGATCAGCTGTGCTTGAATCAAAATTGTATCCACACGAAAAGCATTGCCAGAAGACGAGATAAATCCAAAGAGAAGGACCGAGCTCACAAGTGCGACAATCGATGTCCAACGAAACTTCCAACCAATCAACGCCAGCAAGACACTTGTCTTAAATAACCAATCCAACATTCCCGGCCCAACCGGTCCGTCAAAGAGCCACAGGATTCCATCCGGAAACAAACCGACCGGACGCCACGTCAGTGACGAAGCTCCTGCGGCGAACTGCGAAAAGTCTCCAATGAAGACGCCGTAGAAGACGAGAATTCCCGTGTATAAGGCGACCCTCGTCAAACCAAGCGGCAGCGCCGAGGACGGCGAGAAAAAATACTCCCGAAGAAAAAGTCGCATCAGAGTTCCCCTTCGCCGATGAGCACTTTTTCGGTGAAGTGCTGATCACTATAGGGACGCAGTCCAGGAGCATATTGAATACGGTAAACGCGTAGCGCTTTATAGACAAAGCCGTCCGCCCCCCCACCGAGCTGTCGGCGCCGGGCGCGCTCTCCAAGTCTGGCGATCATTTTCCTCGCGTCTTGTTCCCGTCCCTCTCGAACCAGATTTTCGACTGTGAACGCCAGACGCACAAGACCGTAGGGCCAAGCATACGAATCATTCGTGACGAGCTCTTCAGTTCCGTCAGATCGCACGCCCATAATTCGAACCCAACGAAAAGGCTCAGGCGGACGAACAAAGAGCGGAAAGTGACTGTAGGGCCAGTACTCACGATCCAGAACAAAACAGATGAGGAGAGGAACAAAAAGCACGCCGACCGCGATTGTGAATCGAAGCTTCATTTCCCCACCGCCTCGTCGCGATCAAAAGCTCCAAGCCAAAAGACAAATAACACATAGATTCCATTGAAAGGCACAAAAAGCGCGAATCGAAATAGGACAACCATTAGCAGCAATAACAAGAGCGCCGCCGCACGTACTCGCTTCACGTACAGAAAAAATGGAAGTAACAATTCAGCACCTACAACTCCGATACCAAGAACTTTGATAACCAAGTCCGGGAGACTCGCCAGCGTCTGATTCAATCCAAGCTGGAGCGCGCTCGGCTCCATGTGCGCATAGGCCAACTGTGCCCAAAGCAGATGATGCTTAAGAGCGTCCCCCTCAAGCCAGCCAGCGCCCGAGAGCCATATCTTCTGTAAACCTGATGCGGCAAATACGAAAACAAACAAAGCTCGCTGGAGATGAATGGTCCACAGATCAACGAACCGGTCTTTCGGCGATGACCATGGCGCCAAACTGGCGAGAAAAAGTGATACGATCATTGGAGCCTCGGGATGCCTCACCCCGCGAGCAGCAACCGTTAGCGAGAAGCAAAACAGCGAGAAAACCGCAGCCACAGCAAATGCCAAACGAGGCCGATAGCCAACCGCAGCCACCAATAGAGCCAACACCACGAGCGCCACCGAATACGGTTGAAGCTGAAAGAGCATCTCTCGCCCCCAGACCTGATTAACGAAATCAAAAATGGGCGCCATGAGCCCAGTCGGACTCCATAGTGAGTCCGACACTTGCTCAACAATCTCATAGGTATCAAGAAAGCTGACCGCCGTGATCAGCGAATAATACTGTCGCAGTCGTACCGCACGTTCTTCTGTCAGTCGAAACGACAACGCGCCTAACCTATTCATTTGCTTCATTTGCTGTACTCACGACAGCCTGACGAGGCAGCGTTAGATCCAAACGTCCCTGCCGAAAAACCTCTCCGTATCGATACAGTGTCGCGGCCTTGCACTTCGGAACGCGCGAGCACCAGACGACGAGGAGATCTCGCATTTGAAGTTGCGGCATGCCGCGCTCAATAGTCTCCTGCAGATCAATCCCACCAGTTAGCCGATAGGGATAAAGCTCCGTTCTGCGGCTGATCAGATACTCAGAGCCATCGCTCAGCGTCGCCACCGGCAGGTGATAAACATCGCGCAATCGGTCCACGGTGAACATTGAATATGGCAGAAATGGATAGAGTGAGCGATGCGATAGAACAGGATACAGACATGCTCCGGCGAGCAAGGCTGTGATGGTCCATCGGAAAGTGATCATTATGTGCTCTAATCCTGGCGCTTGATCTCGGCCAATCGACGCTGGTGCATCGCCTTCAGCGCATCGATTTCTTTTTGATATTGAAGGTCTTTGGCATTCAAACGCTCAGCACTTTCATGTTGCTGGTCTTCAATGCGCTTTTCGTACTCACCCTTTAATTTACTGATCTCGCTTGAATGCTGACTCTTCAACTCACGAATCTGTTCGCGACTCTGCTCCCGCATTTTGAGTTCCGTCGCACGCGCATCGTTTACTGAGTCCTTTGGGCCAGTGACAGACATGAGTTCAGTTTAGCGCCGGTCCTTCAACACTCCAATAGCGAGCGAAGCGAACTGGACGAGCTGGTCCAGAGTGCAGTCCGTACCTATCGGCGGCACGTGAATGAACCCGCTCCGCACACGCGAACGAAGAAAGTGATTTTGCATCCGGTAAAACACATCATTGCAGACGTAAGTCCCGGCCGAGTGCGAGATTCCCATCGGTAAGCAGGCACCTTTCGCCTTATCGAAAATTGATTCAATCGGAAGCGTTGACGCCAGCGCCAGTGGGCAGTCTGGCAAAAGCTCGCCGGCGACGACAGATGCCCCCATTGAGCTCGATTCACGCCAATTCACGGCAAAGCGTTCAAGATCAATCGTTCGTCGACCGGCCGCCAGACCAAACGAGAGCACGGCATCCGGGCGAAAAAGACCGATCTCATCACGTAAACGCTGAAAACCGACCTCAAACTCAACCGGAAGCACAACACCGCGGACGTCGGCGCCGGACCAGTCCACGCCATGACCGGCGCAAGCATTCACTTGTTCCGCAAGAAGACGAGATGGGTTGACCTTGTTATCGCCAAACTCAGAAAAGCCGCTGATCAGAATTCGCATCGGAACTACCGGCAGCCAATCGACTGCAGATACTTCATAACTTCTTCTTGCTCACTCTTTCGAGCAAGCTCCACGATGCTGTCGTCACCCCTGCGAGGTAGAGCTCGATCACAGGGAGACTTGTCGGTAAAACTCAACGTCTTCAGAATCTCCAGATAACCAAGACTCACGATCTCCCGCACCGGAACCGCACCGTACCCATCTGAAAGAAATGGGTCTGCACCATTCTCAAGCAAAAGCCGAGTTACCGCTTTTCGTTTATCATCGTCAGCCGAGCCAAGGACAGCATAACTGAGCGCCGTTTGCCAATCCTTGTCAGCGCGCTTTGAGTCTGCGCCATTCGCCAGTAGGAAGCGAACAGCGTCAACCTGTCCGTTTCTCGACGCCACCATCAGGGCCGTTACGCCGTTACCATCAATTCGATCAATTGGCTGCTTCTCCCGATCTTCAGAGAGGCGTTTGAGCGTCTCCACATCACCAAGTCGCGCGGCCCGATACCAAAGCGAAACCACAATAACACCGTCCGTTGGCACAGCCGGAGGCGCCTCTGCCTTTGGCTTCGACGCGCAGGCTAGAACAGTCAAACAAAGCGCAACCACCAAAAGCTTTTGAATCACAGGTTTCTCCGATACTGACCACCGACTTCATACAGGGCTTGGGTCATTTGATAGAGTGAGCAATGTCTTGCGGCCTTCATGAGACCAGCAAAAATATTTCCACCACTCAGAGCCTGCTCGCGAAGCTCCCTCAGAGCAACCATTGCTTCGGATTGATGCGTCTTTTGATACTCATGAACGCGATTCAGCTGCAGGTTCTTTTCTTCATAACTTGCGCGAGCCAGCTCAATTTTGGGAGGCACATAGCCCTCAGCCAAAGTCGCCGCGTTCACAAAGGTGTTCACACCGATAATCGGAAGTTCGCCCGAATGCTTCAAGTGCTCGTACAGCATCGACTCTTCTTGAATCTTTCCACGCTGATATTGAGTTTCCATCGCACCCAATACACCGCCGCGCTCATTGATTCTCAGAAACTCCTCAAGCACCGCTTCTTCAACCAGGTCTGTCAGCTCTTCAAAGAAGTACGACCCCTGCATCGGGTTCTCATTCTTCGCCATTCCAAACTCACGATTGATAATGAGCTGAATTGCCATTGCTCGACGAACACTCTCTTCCGTTGGCGTTGTGATCGCTTCGTCATAGGCGTTGGTATGGAGCGAATTGCAGTTATCGTAAATTGCCAGTAACGCCTGGAGCGTCGTTCGAATATCGTTAAAATCGATCTCCTGGGCGTGCAGTGAACGACCGGAAGTCTGAATGTGATACTTTAACTTCTGCGAGCGATCATTCCCCTTATAGAGATCGCGCATCGCCACGGCCCAAATCCGACGGGCCACTCGCCCAATCACCGAATACTCGGGATCAAGGCCATTGGAAAAGAAGAAGGAGAGGTTCGGTGCGAAG
>JAEUWE010000122.1 GCA_016791465.1 Pseudobdellovibrionaceae bacterium | reverse complement strand
GAGCGGCAAGTCCGTATACCGTTTCAGTTGGAATGGCCACGGTACGTCCTGACGCGAGCTGTGTCGTACAGGCGCCGAGAGAGGCCGAGGTCGATGTGGGTTCGGGTTGCTTCGGTGGCATAAGGCGCGTGAAACTATCTGGAGTTTGTGGTCCTGACAAGCAGGACGATGGGCTTCAGGAGTTGTGTGGTGTCTGATATCGATGTTTTTGTTTTTCCTTTGCCGCGGGTGACGCTTTTTCCGCGAACGTCAAAGCCTCTCAATATTTTCGAACCTCGCTATATCAAGATGGTGAATGACGCCCTTGCGGGGAATGTTCGTATTGCCCTCGCCTATGCCGAGCCCGGGCGCTCATCCGGGGTCAAGGCGGCCGGTGTTCAGGCGCACGTGCGGTCGATCTCAGGTGTGGGCTTTGTTCAGTTGGTGGAGCGCCGGCCGGATGGAACGATGCTGATCACACTTGAGTCCGATGGCAAGGTTCATCTCGATCTGGCTGTTGAAAGTGGCGAGCCCTATATCAAGGCGCGGGCCTCTTGGATTCGCGACGATGCGACGCTTGCGCCGCAGAATATTTTTGTCATGAATCGACTGCTGAAGGCGCTCGGCCACTGGCTCACGATGCATGTTCCGGATGAGGCTACGCGTGCAGGCTTTATGCAAAATCTCAAAACTGCCGAGCAAAGAGTGAACGTGATTTGCTCGCTCATGGTTCTTGATTCTGATTTGCAACAGACGCTTCTTGAGATGAATTCGATCAACGATCGCGTCGAAGCGTTGGCGCTTGCCATTGAAAGCGAAGGCACTGCGCAGTGATGCTGCGAAAGCGCTACGTGTCGTTAAGCGAGATTCCGATTCGTTGCCAGTCGATTGTGGGGATCAAAGTCGACGCCCATTTGACGTTAAAGAAGATCCCGATCGCTTTTCCCTTCAGATCTTGTTTTCGAATCAGTCCCCAGATTCGACTGTCGGCGCTGTTGTCGCGATTATCGCCCATCGCAAAGTAGTGCCCAGCGGGAATGGTCAGATGAAATTCTGCCCCGTTGAGCCGATGAGGAAGTCTCTTGATTTCAACTTCAGTGTCACCAATCCGTTCACGATAATAGATTTCGGATTCTTCTTGGCTTTCAGCTAGTCGTTCCATGCCTTCGAAAGTTCCAGGTAAGGGAGCACCGTTGATAGCGACAAATCCATTCTTGATTGCAACTGTATCGCCGGGAAGTCCGACGATGCGCTTCACCATACAGACGCCATTGACGGGATTATCGAAGACAACGACATCTCCTCGGTTCGGTTCGGAGAATGTGGCGATAGAAACGGTGGTGAATGGAAGGCGGAGTTGATAAGCGGCTTTGTTGACGACGATTCGATCTCCGACATGAATCGTCGGCTCCATTGAGCCCGTTGGTACGTGGTACTGGTCGGCAAAGCTCCAGCGGAATGCGAAGAGGCAGATGGCAAAAGCGAGAAGTGAGCGGTTGCGCTTTATAAATTCCACGAACTGGCCTACTTTCGTGTGGTTAAGTTTGACGGACCAAATGTAATATATACTTTACTTTTAGTCAACTGTAATTTACAGTGTCACCATGCTTAAGAATCAGCTCAAACTGATGCGCGTGAAGAATGGCGATCTGACTCAACAGGCGTTGGCGGATCGCGTGGCGTGTTCGCGGCAAACCATTCACTCGATCGAAACTGGGAAGTTTGTTCCGAGTGTTGAGTTGGCGCTGAAAATTGCGAAAAGTCTAAACGCCAAGTTAGATGAGATTTTCTATCTTGAGGGGGAGTGAGATGGAGTTCTCGGTCGCACGATATGTCGTTCTTTTTACCGTCGTCGTTTACTTCGCATTTTCGTATTTCGATACGAAATCAGTCAAAGATGAGCGTGAGGAACTTATTCGGTTAAAGACTTTTGAGCTCATGCAAAAGTTAACGGTGTGGACGCTCGTTATCATCGCGGCGAGTTTGGCGATATGGCCTGAGACACCAGCAATATTCCCGGTTATGGCGCTGGTTGTCTCGTCGATGTATACCGAAGTCTTCGGCAAAATCTACTATCGAAAGAAGTACTGATAGTTAGAGCTTGAGCACCTCAGCGCGGCCCGTGCGAACATATTTTTCTTCAAGCAAGGCCTTCAGATCAAGGGGCCACCAGATCTTGCTCCATGTGTCCGAGCCCGAGTCGTAGTGACCGTGGTTTTGTGCAAGGCCTCGTAAGAAAAAACCCAGTGTTCGAGCTGTGGCGTAGCGAGATTGGTTGAGGTTGTATTCGGGGAATCCAACCATGAAGCCTTCAATCGCAACCGTCGTGCAGTTCACCTCGACAGCGTGGAAAGTCTTGTAGTCGGCGTAGTAGGCGATCCACTGCTTTGACTTGGTGTAGGGCTTGCCGTTTCGGACCATTTCCTCAAAGTGAGCGAGGATGGCGCTATTGCGTTCAAGCGTTGATTGAAAACGATATCGCCGCGTGGTGCCGCCTTCGCTCAAGTGATACTTGCGATGGGCGGGATACTGGTGCTCCCAAACGCGCAAGATCGGATCGCCCTCGGCGTCTTTTCCCCACATGCGTCCATAGCGGCCAAAGTCAAAAATGAAATCACGAGTGGCGTCGACGACGCGCAAGGAGACATGGCCCCACTTGCGAACCGGATCAATGCGATCGCCAACGATGAACTCGACATAGGGTCTTTCTTCTGGCGAAGCTGCTGAAGTCGTGGTTGCGTCTTGGGCCGATGCTCGAAGAGCCGGTAGGGTCAGAAGCAGCGCTGTGATTGCAGTGAGCGCGGTGAGAAGAAAACTTCGACGAGTGAATCTGTTTGATCGCATAGGCGACGAGCGGTGCAAGTGCTGTGCGTTGCCTCGTTGAGGTGGTTGAGTATTTAAATGGATCTTGGGCGCTCGACATGAAGAACTTCCATGGGCGCCGTGAAGTTTTCGCAGACCAAGGTAACCCTCGGCGGTGCCGCTGTTTGGTTAGTCGAGCGCGAGGTGGACGAACTTCAAATAGCGAAGCTCGTGTGCCGCATGCGGGAATGGGTGATCGGGGCCTTGGCCGGAAATTCGCAAAATTCGGCCCGTTCGGCGCGTGTTTGAAAGCGACTCGTCGATGATCTCGTTAAAGTCGTCAAAAGAAACGTGGCTTGAACAGGAGCTGAGTGAGAGTTCGCCGTTTCGTCGCACGCGTTTTGCCGCGGCTGAGAAGAGCTCGATGTACTTCGTTTTTGCGAGCTGGCGTTGGCTTTCTGAGTGACTCATCGATGGAGGATCGACGATGATGTGGTCCCAGAGTTCTGGAACGCCACCGAGATATTCAAAGACATCGACGCAAAGACCTTCGTGTTTTGCGGGATCAAGTCCGTTCAGTGCCCAGTTCTGCTGAGCGAGTTCGATTGCGCCCTTTGAGACGTCGAGGCTCGCGACCCGCGAAGCGCCACCAAGACCGGCGTAGACGGAGAAGCCGCCGGAGTAGCTAAAGAGATTCAGAACACTTTTGCCGCGACTCATTTGGCGAATGTGATTGCGGTTCTCGCGTTGATCGAGAAAGAAGCCGGTTTTTTGGCCTTTTTCGAGATTCACTTTGAATTGAACGCCGTTTTCTTTGACGATGACTTCGCTTTCAGTCGCGACTTCAAAGGCTTTGCCGCCGATGATGTCGATTGTGCGATCGGTGTTGCGGCGACTTTTTTCGACGACCGATTCGCAGCCGGTGTGCTCGATGAGCCAGTTCGCTATGAGTTCGCGATCCCAGAATTCGCCTGGTCCTTGCCCGTCAAACTGCACGACAGCGATGGAACCGTAGATGTCGCAGACAAGTCCGGGCAGACCATCGCCTTCACCGTTGAAAAGGCGGTACGCGGTCGTGAGTGGCGAGCGAACTCCAGAGCGAAGGGCGAAGGCCTGAGCAAAGCGTTTTTCAAAGAACACATTGTTCGGTGGAACTTTGTCCGTGCTGATGATGCGAAGTGAAAGTGGACCATGGGGATCGTAGATGGCCCAGCCGAGCTCGCCTTTGGCGTCGAGCACTTGGCAGAGGCTTGCGCGATCAATTGGGCCAGGTACTGTGATGGCCTCTCTATAAATCCATGGATGTCCGCGCAGGACTGAGCGCCGAAGGTTGCGAGTGAGTTTGATCTTCAGGCGTGAGGGCGTCTTATTCATGGGGCTCGGTGATCTCATAAGTTTAAGTCTGAATCGAGGAGAATTCTGGGGTTAGTACGGCATGCTGAATGTTCTTCGCAGTCAGCGCCGCCGATGGCCCTTGGCTTCGGGTGCTGCCAGGTCCGGGCGATCGGGCCAGGAGTGTTTTGGATAGCGTGCCTTGAGCTCCTTTTTGACCTCGAAGTATGAACCCTTCCAAAAGCCAACCAGGTCTGAGGTCACTTGTACCGGGCGATAGTTGGGTCCAAGGAGCTTCAGGGTCAATGGAACAAGGCCTCGTGCAATGCTGGGGTGTACGCCTAAGCCAAAGAGCTCTTGCAGGCGCACTTCGACAGAAGGATTTTGCCCCGGCGTGTAGTCGATGGCGAAGCGATTGCCGGTCGGCGCCTGAAAGTGCGACGGTGCTTCGGCGTTGAGCTGTTTCATAAAGCCAGGCTTAAGGCTCTCGACGGCGCGGGTGAATGCTTCGGTGAGATCGATTTCGCGTGCGCTGGTCTGGCCATAGAGCGTCTCTTCGGTGCTTTGTTGAAAGCACTGATTCCACTCGTCATCGCTTAAGTCAAAAGTGGGGTTTGGAGCGTGTGCTTTAAGCCAGAGAATGCGGCCCTTTAAGCGCGCGAAGTTCTCTTCCGCCTCGAGAGCGGCCTGATTTTCTTTGGCCCATTCAAGTAGGAGCGGCAGCGCCTCATCTGGTGTTGGGCGCTCGCGATTTCCATTTTCAAGAGGAAGATCGAGATACGAGGTCGCCGTTTCGCGATACACAGTGCGATTGGACTCATCGAAAATGAGCCCTGCGCGCTTCGTGCAGGCGTTTGCAAAAACACGTTCAATACTTTCGCGGGAGACCGGAGTTGCCATCGTCGCGATGGGATCGCGCGAGCTGCGACTCATGCCGGCTTCGCCGCGAAGGGCGATAAAATACTCGGCATCGCGAACTTGGCTGCCGCGGCCAAGCTCAACGCCGCGGCCGCCGACCATTCGCGCACGCGGTTCATTTTTTGCGCGGCGGCGACAAACTCGATCGGGGAATGAGCGAAGTAAAAGTCGCTCGACCGTTGGCGTATCCCAGTCGCTCAGTTGTACTGCGCGACTGCACAGCGATCGATAAACCTTCTTCTGTGTTTGTAGGCTTGTGCGATCGATTGGGCCACCGCCGCCTGTTCCAAAGTGATACTCGGCGCGCAAAAAAAGGTCGCAGTCGTGTGAGGAGTGAGCGCTTGCAGCATCGAAAATGAAATCGCGTTCTTGGAGGATTGTAACGAGGAGTGCGCGAAGTGGTTCGCTAGCCGAGGTATCGGTGAGAAGTTTCGCTAGGCGAGGGCCGGTGTTGGTTTGAAGCATCTTTCGGCCCAGGGCGGTGAGCTGAAGTTTTTCGTCGATCGCATCGAGGCGTTTTAAAAGTTCAAGCCCACGCTCAATGGCCGGAGCGGGCGGGGCTTGAAACCAAGAAAACGATCGCGGATCACTTCCGGTCAGTCCAATCAGCTCAAGGAGTGATTCTGAAAGGTCGGTGCGTTCGAGTTCAGGCTCATCAAACTCTGGAAAAGAGTTCTCATCGAGCTTGGACCACAGTCGGTAGTTGAGGCCAGGGAATTGCCGACCCGCGCGGCCGCCCCGTTGCTTGGCACTCGATTTTGAAATGCGCTCCATTTGGAGTTGCGGAAAGCCCAGTCGGTCAAGTCGAGAGACGCGCTGCAGACCTGTATCGATGACAGTACCCACACCGTCGATCGTGAGACTTGTTTCAGCAATATTGGTCGCCAAAATCACTCGCCTTGCTTCATCCGCTTTCTTGAGAACTGCGGATTGCTCATCAAGCGTGAGCTGGCCGTGCAGTTCGCATGTTGGAATCGATTGCGCCTCCAGCGCCTCGCGAAGTCTACGGATCTCGCCGACGCCGGGAAGAAAAACCAAAACGTCGCCAATCACCGGATCTTCGCCGCGATAGACGCGAGTCACCGTTTTTAAAACGCGCTCGGTCCATGCGCGATCAGTCGAAAGCGAGAGCGGCTCTTTACCGTGGCGAATTTCAACTGGATGTGTGCGGCCGGGAACGTTGACGATGGGTGCAGCGATTCCGGATTCAGAGCTTGTGAGAAAAGAGCTCACGCGTGCGGCATCGAGAGTCGCCGACATGACGACAATTCTCAAATCGGGCCGCTCAAGACTTTGCAGTTCCATCAACAGGCCGATCGCAAGATCGGTGTGACGGCTGCGCTCGTGAAACTCATCGAGCACAACAGCGCTATAGCCCTCAAGGCGCGGATTGCTTTTCAACTGCTGGAGAAAGAGGCCTTCAGTATAGAACGCAATGGGTGTTGCATCGTTTAAGTTTCGATCAAAGCGGACGCTGTAACCAACTTCGCGCCCAAGTTCAAAGCCTTCATTTTCGCTGGCAATGCGGACGGCGGCGGCCCGTGCGGCAACTCGCCTCGGCTCAAGCACAGCGATTTTTTTCTTTTCTAAAAACTTTAAGAGTGTGACGGGAAAACGCGTGGTTTTACCGGCGCCGGGCTCGGCGACAAGCACGAGATTCTGGTGCGATTGCAGGGCGCGCGTGAGTTCGCTCTCGAGCTCATCGATGGGTAGTCGAGTGCGCACCGCTAGACCTGTGATTTAACGGTGCGAATAAGTGTTCCAAGAACGGGCATGCGCTCATAGAGCATGGCGCCGACATCAAAGTAGTCCCGCTGATAAATCACAAGGTCGCCTTGCGGTTGAAATCGCAAGAGCGTCGCGCCGGGAACAGAGAACGCTTTCCCGCTGTTGAGGAATCGGTGTTTGAGCTGCATGCGCCACGCGATCATCGCTTCGTTTCCAAGCATGAGGCGCGAATCCCACTCAAACCGGCAGGACTCCGTGTGCTTGTAGAGGCGCGTGAAATATTTTTTCAGGTGCGGGAGGCCTTGGATCTCATGCAGTGGATCTTGAAAACTCACGTCTTCGGCGTACATCAAGCCCACGACATTGATTGAATCGCGATTGAGTTCATTGAAGTGATTGAGAAAACGTTCAAGTCGCGCGTCCATAGTGGGCCGAGCATAGCAGTGTTTCAGTGGGGAGGGAACTGTCTCATTTTGAGACAGGGTCGATTGCGAAGTCTAACACGGAGCCGTCTGCTTCTTCGACATTGAGGTGCCGCGAGCTCTTTCCTGTTGAGGTGCCGTTTTGCGCGAGTTTTGCATCACCACTCGATATGCTCAGTCGAATTGCCGTTATCTCGTCCCATAGCTCAGATCTTGAGAAAGTTCGTACGGCTCTTCGCAATCCGCTTCGCTACACGGTGCGTGAGTTCCTTTCGATGGAGGCCGTGGCCAAAGAGCTCAAACAGTTTCCGATGGACTTGATGCTGATGCGTTATGCTCGTTTTGATGAACGACAGGTCGTAGCGGCCACGGCTGCTCGGCGCGTCTTTCAGAATGTCGGTCTTGTGCTCATGGCCAAAGAGATTGCGCCAGCGGCGCGGGCCAAGGTTGGCGGCATCGAACGTCTTCGTTTGCTCGATGAATCGCTTGAGACCACTGATTTGACGTCGGTTGTTGAGAAGCTTCTTCGCGGAGATGGTTCGGCGGCACGCCTTCATCCTCGTGTTCGCCGTGAGAGCAGCGTGCAGATTGTCGATACGAATGGACTTACGCATCGTGCGCAGTTTCTCGATTTTGCCCAGATGGGCGCTCGTGTTTCGTTTCAAGCGATCAAGACGTTTAAGCCGCGCGAATCAGTGCAGGTCATTTACACATCTTCACAGACCGGAAAGGTTCAGCGCCTCGAGGCGAAAGTCATCTGGTCTGCCATTGGCGGCGGATTGATGGAGCAATTCATGGGAGTGAAGAGCCAAACGGCGGGGCTTAGGTTTATCGCGAGTTACTAGGGTGTCGCGATGGCCTCCGGCCATCGCTGCATTTCGCGCTCTTACTTCGAAACGTTTTTATGGAGACTGTAGTAGAAACTCTGGACATCCAAGAATGCGTGTTTGGCTTCGTCAGAGGCTTTGTCCCAGTCCGAACGTCCCGCTGATTTGGCTTTTGACCATGCGCTGCGAGCGCGCTCAAGGCGAGGTGCGATGTCGGTAGTTGCTTTCGCCGCGTACTCTTTCACTTCGGGTTTTGTAGCGTCGCTCACGCGGGCCCAGTTCCAAATAGCCTGTTCAAAAAACACCAGGCGCTCGTCGAGAGTTGCAATGAAACGGTCCTTGTTCTCATAGGGGTAGCCGAGCTCAGAAAGGCTGACAGCCCAGGTTGATCCGGTCGCGTACTTCGTGATCTCGGGATTGTCGACACCGTAAGTTCCGTTGTTGAAGCCAAGGCCATTTTTGAGGTCGATCGGTGTTGCACCAGCGAACCGTTCCGCCGGAGCCAGTTTTGGAGCTTCGGCCTTGGGCTCAAAATGATGGCCCTTGCCGCTCTCTTCTTTGTGATCCTCGTGGGCAAACAGGGGTGCAGAAATAACGAGTGAAAGACTCAAGGTGATCAGTGAAAGAAAACGCATATTGGACTCCCGATGGATGGATGCCGACGTATGTCTTTGACAGTCGCGCTGGTTGAGCAAGAGGTCAAGTTTGAGGGCGATGACGCGGCTTTTAATGCCTCTTGATTACGCTATCTTAGCTGGTGATGGCCGCCGTCTGAGTGGCTGCCAAAGAGGCAGCCTGGAAGGCGGACTCAAATGATGGATTGGCCCAGTTGTCTTGGTTGGCGAAGAACACTCGTCCGCCGATGGGATGGGCTGCTTTCTGCACGGTTCCTTTGGCGAGGAGGCCAACTTCGGCAAGTGGCAGTGGGTGCCCCCATCGAGTCATACGAAGGCCAGCGACGTCACTTGGCTTGAGGCCCAGCGGCGGCAGCACCTGCTGTCTTAACGCGTTGAGCATGACCTCGCGGTATTTGCTGTGGGCGGTCGCATGAAAGAGGTGCTGACGAGCGCCGTCGTAGGCGAGTCCTTGGTAGAGCGTTAGAACGGACATTTCCGGCAGATCATTCTGTGCCCACGAACCAAAACAGAGGTCAGAGAAGCTGCGCGCACTGGGGTGCCGCGCGGTTGGTGACAGTGGAACTTCGTTTTGAAGCAGAAAGAGATCGTAGGTTGGGCTTTTAATTTTCCTATTCAAGATCGCATTGCCAACGACATAGCTTCGGTATCGAAGGCTTGCCATCGCACTGGCCTGCTCGGGTTCGAGTTCTGGAAGGAGACGTCGTGCAATGAACTTGGCGCAAGCCATGACGGCGGCGTTGGCCTCGACTTGCGTGAGCTTTCCTTCGTGCTCATAGAGTAGAGAGGCGCGGTCGGGAGTCGTCGTCACTTTGAGCGCCATCGCATTTGTTTTAAGTGTGAAGCCCGGCTCTGCATGGAGTTTCTTCCACAGTGCCTCAGCAATGGCGGCATTGCCTCCCGGAAAGGCGAGAATAGTTCCCATCTCAAAGCAAATAAAGTTGAGATACTGAAATGCAGAAAGCTCGTCGATGGAACCGCAGAATGAGCTCCAGCCATAGAGTTGAAATAGCTCGAGGAGGTGTGGGTGGAGCTCGCCGAATTCGCGTTTGAGCCATTTTCTAAAACTGATGGCATCGAGCTCTTTGCTCAGTTTGCCTTCGTTCTCAAGATCGGCATGTTCGCGCATTTCGGCGAGTCGGGCACTCACGCGTTTGAGATCGCGAACCGCCCGAGGGTCTGTTTCTCCATCCCAAAACGACTTCAAGGCGCCATTTTGAAGAACGGTGAGGTCGCCGCCATCTTCTCGCGCGATCGTCGATAGAGACAATTCCCGAATTAAGGCATCGATTTCGGAACCGGCATCAGGAGCGACGATGTACGCTGCTCCAATTGAATAGCGAGCGTCACCGTGCTGTTCGCCTTTGGAGTTGCCACCAACGCGATGATCTTGCTCGAGCATCAAGACATGTCGGCTTGGATTTTTCTTTAGGTAGAGCCAGGCGGTGAGCAGGCCACTGATGCCGCCGCCGACAATGACCAGGTCGTAGGCGGCGGAGGCGAGCGGGACTCCACCGGAGTGTTTTGCGATATAGCCGTCAATATTCCACAAAATGTTGTGAGGTTTGTCGACGCGGTCGCCGTTGAAGTCGCGACTGTCGATTGGACTATTGGGGTCAATGATGGCGATCGGTGAAGCTGATAGCTTTGGCATTCCGAATAGCCCCGGCGCGATCGCGCGACCTGAGAGCGAGCCCGCACCGAGTCCAGAAAGAAAAGGCAGAACACGACTCGCCAAGGAGCCCACAGAAGACAGCGCTGCGATATTTTTTAAGAAACCACGGCGCGATACTGGCATCTCGCAATTGTAGAAGGCAGTGGCACAAGCAGCAAGGCCTAGATTTGTGCGGGCCATCGTGGCATAGAGGAGGGCAACTCTTCAGTTTAGGAGGTCTCCAATGCGTTTCTTCTCAATTCTGGCAGCACTGACTCTTCTCGTGACGGCTCACGCTTTGGCGAGTGATGAAGCTTCCAGTGAGCTTCGCGCAGATCGGAGCGGCTGGCAGTGCACAGCACACGGGAAATTTTCGACAGGGACTCCTGCGGGAGACATCTGGCAAACAGTGACAGGTCGAGGCCCAACAGA
>JAEUWE010000063.1 GCA_016791465.1 Pseudobdellovibrionaceae bacterium | reverse complement strand
TGATCCCGATGAAATGAAGCGAGCCGGATTTGAATGTTTAAAGCAAACTGCGCGTGAATTGACTGAGGTCTGTCGTTCAGAGCAAGCGCGCGTGGAGCGACGCTATGGCTCCGACGGGCGAATATACATCGCGGCGAATAGTCAGCGGAGCGATGGTGAGGCGGGGACGTTGGAGCTCGAGTTGTCAGAGGTCCGGTCTAAGGTCCAGGAGCGCGATGCACTCTGGGCTCTAGAGCCGCCTCTTGGATTCAAAGTTATTGGTCGACCTAAGTCTTCCTTATAGTTCGCATCACTGTAAATCGTATGACTCGTGTGGTGGTTTGTATCAAATCGGCGCCACCATGTAGGTCTTTCGATGACGCCTCGTTTTCTTTTGGTGCATTCGCACTCCTCTGTCACAATTTTAGGTAGGGGAACGTCTCGTCATGAGTCGTCGAGTCGACGGCACAACGAGCCGGCAGGGAGGTTAGTCGATGTCGAATTCAAATATCGATTTCGCAAGTATCATCAAGGATTGGAATGGAAACCAAAAGTATCGCGACCTGACGTGGTCGGGAACTTTTAACGACTATCTGGCGTTGGTGAAAGAAAACCCCAAAATCACACGCAACGCTTTTCAACGCATGTTCGACATGGTGGTTGAAAAAGGCACCGACGAATACACAGAGTTCAAAAAACAAATTATTCGCTATAAGTTTTTCGACGACGCGGAGAACGACGGTCGCGACGCCGTTTTTGGTCTCGACGTGCCTTTGATGAAACTTGTGAACGTTCTGCGCTCGGCGGCACTCGGCTACGGAACTGAGAAGCGCGTTATTCTGCTTCACGGTCCTGTTGGCTCTGCGAAGTCCACGATCTGTCGCCTGCTGAAGCGCGGAGTGGAGCAGTACTCGAAAACGGATCAAGGTGCGATGTTCACCTTCGAGTGGATTGATGAAAAGGGTGATCTGCAGGGGATGCTCGGCAAAGACGTTCGAGTCTATCCGTCACCGATGCACGAAGAGCCGCTATTGTTGATTCCTGAAGATCTTCGTCCCAAAGTGATTGAAGAATTGAACCGTGGCAATAAATCAGACTTTCGTGTCAACATCGAGGGCGAGCTCTCGCCGCCGTCGCGCTTCATCTTCCGTCAATTGATGGAGCGTTATCACGGCGACTTGACCAAGGTGCTTTCGCATATTCGCGTCAAGCGGTTGGTGCTGAGCGAGTCGGATCGTATTGGCATTGGTACCTTCCAGCCGAAAGATGAAAAAAACCAGGACTCAACGGAGCTCACTGGCGACATCAACTACCGAAAGATCGCAGAGTATGGATCGGACTCAGATCCGCGCGCCTTCAACTTCGACGGCGAATTTAATGTCGCCAATCGCGGTGTTATTGAGTTTGTCGAGGTTCTCAAGCTCGATGTGGCGTTTCTCTACGATCTTCTTGGTGCTTCGCAGGAACACCGTGTGAAGCCGAAGAAATTTGCACAGACGCATATTGATGAAGTCATCATCGGCCACACCAACGAGCCGGAGTATCGCCGTCTCCAGGACAACGAATTCATGGAAGCCCTTCGCGACCGTACGGTGAAGATCGATATTCCGTACATCACGAAGTGGCGTCATGAAGTGAATATCTACAAGAAAGATTTCAACTCGCGTAAGCTTCGCGGAATTTCGATTGCTCCGCACACAGTTGAAATGGCGGGCATGTGGGCGGTTCTGACGCGTCTCGAAAAACCGAAGAAAGCCAACTTAACACGGCTGCAAAAGATGAAGCTGTACGACGGCAAGACATTGCCGAACTACACTGAGGACAACGTTAAGGAACTGCGTAAAGAATCGATCCGCGAAGGTTTAGACGGAATTTCTCCGCGCTACATTCAGGATAAACTCTCAAATGCGCTGGTGAACGCTCAGCAAAACAACCGCGGGTCGGTGAATCCGTTTATGGTGATGAACGAGCTCGAGTCGGGCTTAAGGCATCACTCGCTGATTGCCAATGAGGAACTAAAGGCCGAGTACCGCGAACTTCTTGGCGTGGTGAAACAGGAGTATGAAGAGATCATCAAAGGCGAGGTTCAGAGAGCAATTTCGGCTGATGACTCTGCTCTGGCGCGTCTTTGTGCGAACTACATCGATAACGTGAAGGCCTATACGCAAAAAGAGCGTGTTCGCAATCACTTCACTGGCCAAGATGAGGAACCAGATGAGCGCTTGATGCGATCGATCGAGGAGAAGATTGAGATTCCAGATTCTCGAAAAGATGACTTCCGTCGCGAGATCATGAACTACATCGGAGCGCTCTCGCTTGAGGGCAAGAAGTTCGACTATAAGACGAACGAGCGTCTGCATAAGGCGTTGGAGCTCAAGCTCTTCGAGGATCAAAAAGACTCGATTAAGCTAACCTCTTTGGTCTCGTCGGTTGTCGACAAAGAGACGCAGGAGAAAATCGACGTCGTGAAATCGCGTTTGATCAAAGATTATGGATACGACGAGATCTCAGCGACCGATGTTCTGCACTATGTGGCGAGCATTTTTGCTCGCGGAGATGTGAAGAATAAATAATATGGCGATTAGGGAAGACCACAGTCGGTTCCGGGATATCATCCGGGGCCGCATAAAAGAGAACTTCAAGAAGTACGTTTCCCAAGGTGAGATGATCGGGAAACGAGAGAACGACTTCGTGAAAATTCCGGTCCCCTATATCGACATTCCGCGATTTAAGTACGGACCGAAACAGCGCGGCGGCGTTGGCCAAGGACAGGGCAGTCCTGGCGATCCGATGAATGGTGAACCGCAAGAGGGAACCGGCGAAGCTGGAAATCAACCGGGTGAGCATCAACTCGAAGTTGATGTTTCGATGGAGGACTTGGCGCAGATCCTTGGCGAAGAGCTCGAGCTCCCTGACATCAAGCCCAAAGGTCGCCCTAGAATGGATGCGATTAAGAATCGCTACAACGGTATTGCCCCGGTGGGTCCTGCGGGGCTTCGGCATTTCAAATCGAGCTACAAGCGGGCCCTGCAACGCTATATATCCAGTGGAGTTTACACGCCGGAGACGCCGGTGATTGTTCCGATTCGCGGCGATTTTCGCTATCGATCATTCAAACCTGTCGTTCAACCACAGGCGAACGCTGTGGTCATCTATATGATGGACGTATCGGGATCGATGGGTGAAGAGCAAAAAGAGATCGTTCGACTTGAGAGTTTTTGGATCAATACATGGCTGAAGAAGCACTATAAGGGGCTTGAGGCTCGCTTCATTATTCACGATGCAACTGCAAAAGCAGTCGAGGAAAAGACATTTTGTTCCACGAGCGAATCCGGCGGAACATTGATCAGTTCGGCCTATAAGCTAACGAAAGAGATTATCGAGGCAGACTATCCGCCGAATGAGTGGAACATTTATCCGTTTCATTTTTCAGATGGTGACAATTGGTCAGGAGAAGACACGCGACTTTGTATGCGGCTTTTGCATGAGTTCTTTTTGCCGAATGTGAATCAGTTTGGTTATGGACAAGTCGAATCAAAGTACGGAAGCGGGCAGTTTGCGAAGGACCTTGAGCGCGAGTTTCCGGATGATGATCGGCTTGTTGTTTCGAAAATCGAGAATCGTGACAAAATCTTAGGTTCAATTAAGGACTTCCTTGGAAAGGGGCGTTGATGGCCAACCTCACGCCTGAGCTTGAGAAGTGGCGCTTAAAGATTTTGAAAGTGGCCGAGGGCTATGGCCTCGACATGTTCGAGACAATATTTGAGATGATCACTTACGATCAGATCAACCAATTCGCGGCTTATGGTGGATTTCCAGTGCGTTATCCACATTGGCGCTTTGGAATGGAGTACGAACAGCTTTCGAAAAGCTATGAGTACGGCCTATCGAAAATCTATGAAATGGTTGTTAACACCGACCCATGCTATGCCTACTTGATGGAAGGCAATCGCATGGTGGATCAGAAACTGGTGATGGCCCATGTCTATGGTCACTGTGATTTCTTTAAAAACAACCAGTGGTTTGCTCCGACAAATCGCAAGATGATGGACCAGATGGCAAACCACGCGACGCGGATTCGGCGCTATACGGACCGCTACGGTGTCGATGTCGTGGAAGACTTTGTGGATAAGATTTTATCCATGGAGAATCTAATTGACCGTTATTCTCCCTACATCAAAAAGAGTTCAGAAAAAGAACGCCAGGATGAAGAGGCAAAACGCTCGGAAGTGTCCCTCTTGCGCGTTAATCGCGACTACATGGACGAGTATATCAATCCTCAAGAGTTTGTTGATCATCAGAAGAAGCGCCAGGCCGAAGAGGCGTCTCGCTCGATGAAGTTCCCGGCTGAGCCAGAGCGCGATATTCTTCAGTTTCTCATGCACTATGCCCCGCTGAAGAACTGGCAGCAGGACATTATCTCGATCATCCGTGACGAGGCCTACTACTTTGCGCCGCAGGGAATGACGAAGATCAT
>JAEUWE010000051.1 GCA_016791465.1 Pseudobdellovibrionaceae bacterium | reverse complement strand
ATTCCGAGGTGAAGTGTGTCAGCAGCTGATGGTCTTACAGGTAACTCGGATCTTCAAAAACGGATCCTTTTCACATTGGCTATGCTAGCCATCTATCGTTTGGGAGTTCATGTTCCTACTCCTGGCGTCGATGGGCAGGCTGTTCTTGGTTTCTTTCAAAATCAGGGCGGTATTTTTGGCCTATTCAACACCTTCACAGGTGGTGCGCTGAACCAGTTCTCGATTTTCGCCCTTGGTATTATGCCCTATATCTCAAGCTCGATTATTTTTCAGCTTTTGACGGCCGTTGTGCCGGCACTTGAGCAGATCAAAAAAGAAGGCGAGCCGGGTCGAAAAAAGATCACTCAGTACACCCGCTACGGCACCGTCGTGTTGGCCGTTGTTCAGGGCTACGCGATCAGCTCATGGCTGATGAGTTCGAACTTTGAAAATCGTCCGCTGGTTGTGTCGACAAGTGTTGGTATTTTGCCATTTCAGGTGATGACGATTCTGACATTGACGGCCGGAACCTGCTTCATCATGTGGCTGGGTGAGCAGATATCAGAACGTGGTTTTGGCGATGGCTCGTCCTTGATCATTTTTGCAGGTATTGCGGCCGGTATTCCTAAAGGTGCGATCAATCTTTTTGAGATGGTTGCGAACAAAGATATGAATGGCCTAGTTGCTCTTGCGATCGTTGCGATGATGGCGATTGTCATCGGCTTGATTGTGTTTTTGGAGTGGGGTCAGCGCCGAATTCCGATTCATTTTTCTCAACGAGGTGGTCGGGCCATGTTGGGCTCGCAAGCGAGTCACTTGCCGTTGAAGATCAATCTTTCTGGAGTCATTCCACCAATTTTTGCGAGCTCTTTGCTGCTTTTCCCTGCGACACTTGCGCAGTTCATCAAGGCACCCTGGGTGGCGGCTCTGCGCGATTCGTTGCATCCGACGGGTGGTCTTTACCTCGTGTTGGAAGTTGGGTTGATTGTATTTTTCTGCTTCTTCTACACGGAGATTGTATTGAATCCGGTGGAGATGGCGGAGAACCTTAAAAAAGGTGGCAAGTTTATCCCGGGTATTCGTGCAGGTAAGAGCACTTCAGATTATATCCAAAAAGTCATGGATCGTATCAATGTGGGTGGTGCTGCTTATCTTTGTGCGATTGTGGTTTTGCCAACGCTGATGATCGATAAGCTGAAGGTTCCGTTCTACTTTGGTGGAACAAGCATTTTGATTCTTGTTGGTGTGGCATTGAATACGACTGAGAAGCTTCAGACGTATCTTATGACTCAGAAATACGAGGGGCTACTTCGCGGAGCGAAACAGCGCACTCGGAGGGTTCAATTTTGAACATTATCCTTTTTGGAGCACCTGGTGCAGGCAAAGGCACGCAGTCAGCGCTGCTTGTTGAGCGTCGTGCGATGAAGCACATCAGTACGGGTGATATTTTCCGTAGCCATATTAAGCAACAGACGGAGCTTGGACGTTCGGCTAAAGTTTACATGGATCAGGGGAAGCTTGTTCCAGACTCGATCGTTGTCGGTATGGTTGAAGACGTTTTGAAAGGGCTTGGCTCTCAGAACTTTATTCTCGACGGGTTTCCGAGGACGGTTCCGCAGGCCGAAGCGCTTGAGGGAATGCTGAAGAAGAATGGCCTCGAAATCGGTAAGGCGCTGTTTCTTGAGGTACCAATGGATGACCTTATGGGACGCCTGACGGGTCGTCGTGTCTGCTCGGGGTGTGGAGCGACATATCACGTCGCCAGCAAGCCGACTCAGAGGGCCGGAGTTTGTGACTTATGTGGCTCAGAAGTCATTCAGCGTGCCGACGATAAAGAGGATGTGATTCGGACCCGTCTAGAGGCCTATG
>JAEUWE010000504.1 GCA_016791465.1 Pseudobdellovibrionaceae bacterium | reverse complement strand
GATGTGAACTTCTCCAAGTTGAGCTGGGGATTCTTCCGGTCCCTTATAGGCGCAGAGGCGGCCGCGTCGAACAACGTAGACGCTTTTTGCGATGTCGCCCTCACGAAACAGAATCTGACCGGGAGCCAAGAAGTGCAGATGGTACTCGAGATCGCCACTGACGCTGACGCGATTTAACCCCTTGGTGAGGCAATAGGTGAATTTCTCCTCGTTCACGCTTTCGGGAACGAATTGGACCTGACCTCGAACGACGTCGTCGACGAAGTGTTCTTCGTCCGGAAGGTCGACACTGATGATGATCGAAAAATCATTTTTCTTTTTCGCTGGATTTCGGGCTTTCAGGAGTTGGTCGACGACAGCGAGGCCATCGAGTTTTGGTAGCTTGGCGTCGATGATCAACACGTTGGGCGGTGCATTCTCAAGCTTGAAGAGTGCGTCGCGGCCATCGGATGAGACATGAACAGTGGCACTGGTGATATGATTTTCGATCCATTTTGTGAAGATCGTTCGGCGTTCTTCGGATGCTGAAACAATGAGGAAAACGCGTTTGTCTTCGAGCTCTGCTCGAGCGGAATTTGAGCCTGTCAGTGACACGGATGCTCCTGAGATATGAGGGAAGGACCTCAGTAGGCAGTTTCCGGTATGTTCGAATTCTGTTCAAGGTGCGGTCGTCGCGAGTGGGCGATGGTCGAGTCTAGGAAAAGAAAAAGCGCCAGGGAATTCATCCGAGGCGCTTTTTGAGGTGATTCACATCTATAACAATCAATTGTTATAGATTCAGCTCAACAGCGTTGTCGTCTAGGTCCCATTTGTCACGCAGACGTGGGCCTACGGCTTATAAATGCAATTGAAGTCCATTGAGTCAGTGGGTGTACGGCTGATCTTGAGTGTGATCTGCTCGCCAGCACAGCCGCCGCTTAATTCGCCGTCTTGTTTTTCGCCCATCATATCAACAACAAACTTGTAGGTGTGGGGGCATCGGGCTTGGACAATATTCTCGAGCGTCAAAGTCAGCCCTTCTTGGTTCTGTGTCTGCTCCATGAGCCAGAGTTTTTCTTCAGCGATGCTGACTGCAAGTGCGCCGCCGCTTGAGCCGTCCGCGAGTGTGCAGATGTAGACGTCAGTCTTTGCGACTGGGCCTGAGTTTGGCATTGGGACAGCGATCTGAGCATGACTCGAAGCTGCAGTGAAGAAGGCAAGAGCGAGAGAGGTGATGATGGCAATTTTCATAATCTTCTCCTGGGTAAACAGTGTTTGGCCTCAGGAAAACTTTTAGTGGAATGACGGCCATCTCACAATGGATGACATGGTCTGTGGTCGCTATATCAAATCAGGCGTAATATTTACCGCCCCGCGGCGCTGCGCGTCGACGATTACAGCACCTGAGGGTGGCCCTTTTTTCCAGGGCTGACGCTCCAGTGGTGAGCGCAGTTCTTGGAGCAGGTCAGGGCATCGCGGGTCGCCTGCGTCTCGTAACAGCTGTCACAAAGGGTTGCCGGACTATCGCAACGAACACAGAAGACGGCGTGTTGCGCGGGCTGACCGCAGTGCGGGCACGCCGTGTACTTCTGGCTGGCGCGACCATTTCCGTCGACGGCAATTCGATTGTCGAAGACAAAGCATTCGCCGTCCCAGAGCGACTCGGGTTTTTCATTTTTTGGAAACTGATTGATGTAGTTCAGGATGCCACCATCGAGCTGGTAGACCTTTTCAAAGCCCTTTTCTTCGAGAGATCGAATCGCCTTTTCGCAGCGAATTCCCCCCGTGCAGAAAATGTATGTCGGTGCGGATTTGTCGAGCGGTGTTTTGTCGAGCCATTCGGGAAATTCTGAGAACTCTTCGATTTCGGGCGTCAGAGCTCCCCGGAAGGTGCCTATCACGGATTCATAGGTGTTTCGTGTATCAATGATCACGGCACCGGGTGCCTGTAGCTGTTCATGCCAATCCGCAGGCGAGAGGTGCGTTGGGGAATTGGGGTCGTGCGGAAGAAGATCGGTGCGCTTCAAAGTGACGATTTCGGGGCGAACTTTGACGACGAATTCCAAGAATGGGAGCTTCTCGCCAGGTTCAATCCAACTGCTTTTGATGTTGAGAAAGCGAAACCCAGGCGATAGCAATTCGCCTGCTCGCTCAACAAAGAGCTGCAGTTCTCGGCTGGGCCCGCTGGCTGTCGCATTGAGTCCCTCGGTGCCGAGGATGATGAGGCCGACGATGCCCAATTCTTTTGCATCTTGATGAAGCCCCGCTTCGACGCGGCGAACGTCGTCCGCAGAGAGGGTCAGAAAGTGGTAGAACGTTTGGGCTTCGGTGCGCTCTTTGACTCGTGGAACTGCTGGTTTCATGCAGAGAAGCCTTAGCTGGTTCAAGTGCCGGTGGTCAATCTTAGGGCGGCTATGGTAGGACCTTCCAAATGATTCAAGACGAGATCTTAAGACGGCGGACCTTTGCGATTATTTCTCACCCGGACGCCGGTAAAACGACGCTGACGGAGAAGCTGCTTTATAATGGCGGCGTGATCCATGAGGCTGGCGAGGTCAAAGGAAAGCATGGAACGAAGGCGGCGACGTCAGACTGGATGGCGCTCGAGCAGCAGCGCGGAATCTCGATCACGTCATCAGTGATGCAGTTCGATTATAAGGGTCTTCGCGTTAACCTTCTCGATACCCCTGGGCACAAGGATTTCTCCGAGGACACCTATCGAACGCTTGTGGCGGCGGATTCGGCGGTCATGTTGATCGACGTCGCAAAGGGCGTCGAGGATCGAACGAAGAAGCTCTATGAGGTTTGCCGCTATCGCAATATTCCGATCTTTACGTTTATCAATAAGTGCGACCGCGAAGGTAAGGCACCGCTTGAATTGATCGATGAAATTGAGACGACGCTCAAAATGGCCTGCTGGCCAGTGACTTGGCCTGTGGGATTGGGTGGTTTGTTCTTTGGTCTCTATCATCGAACACGCAAAATCATCTATCCCTACTCGGGCCCACACGATGACCAGGACACGACACCCATTAAAGTTGATGATTTGATGAGCCCAGAGCTCGACAAACGCATTCGTCCCGAGGTGATCGAGAACCTGCGGGAAGAGATCGCACTGATCGATGGAACCCTTGGTGAGTTTGATCATCAGGCATTTCTTGACGGCAAGCTTTCGCCAGCGACGTTTGGATCAGCCAAACAGGATTTTGGCGTCGATGTGTTTTTGGACCTTTTTAAAGACTGGGCTCCTGGGCCTGCGCCCCGAAAAACGAAATCGGACGTTGTCGTGAACCCGCTGGATTCAGACTTCACCGGTTTTGTTTTCAAGATGCAGGCGAATATGGATCGCCGGCATCGCGACCGAGTGGCTTTCATTCGGATTTGTAGCGGTAAGTTTGAGCGGGGGATGAAGGTTCAGCACATGCGCCTTGATCGCGAAGTGCGGTTGGCGTTTTCAAGCCAGTTCGTCGCTCAAGATCGCGAAACGGTCGATGAAGCCTATGCTGGTGACATTGTCGGTGTGAACGACACTGGAAATTTTCAAATCGGCGACACCATTACCACTGGGAAAAAGATTTTGTTTGAAGATATTCCGAAGTTTCCGCCCGAGCTTTTTGCAAGGCTATCGGTCACGGACGCCATGAAGCGTACAAAGCTACAAAAAGGCGTGCGTCAGCTTTCTGAAGAAGGTGCTATTCAGCTCTTTATTGACCCTTATGTGGGAGCACAGGACCCGATCATTGGTGTGGTTGGTGAGTTGCAATTTGAGGTTTTAATCTATCGTCTTCAAGACGAGTATGGTTTGGATGTGAAGCTGATTAAGCTTCCGTACAAAGTTGCACGTTGGCCGAAGGATAAGAATGGCAAGCCAACCCGTGAGCTGAAAGGGAATCTCCAGATCTTTAATGACGCCGCAGAAAACCCCGTAGTCCTCCTTGAACAAGAGTGGGATCTCAATTGGGCGCAGAAAGAAAATCCCGATATCGAGTTTGCAACGTCGATTACGATGGAGCGCTACAAACTTTAATTGTGTGCGCTGGCTCACATTCTCAAAATATTCCGCCAATCTCTTAGGCGCCTCTCGTGAGTTAGGCAGTATGACGGGATCGGCGAATCGATAGATTGCGATTCGGCAGGCATCGGTTGTGCTCAGTCGATCTATGCTATCGGAGGGGGAAGCGTGACTCGTTTTGCGACAGCTGTCGTGTTGGTGCTCTTGATTGTTGCTTTTCAGAATTGCTCCAATGCCCGTTTCATTCAAAGTATGACTGGCATCTCGGGTAAAGGCCTGGGACCAGCGGCTGTCGTCGGCTTGGGCAGCAACGGCGCGCCACTGCCTCCTGCGACACCGGGGGTGACAGTGCCGGGAACGCCGGGCGGAGTGGCCGATCAAACGGTGGCCGCCGCGTTAGCTGAATGCAATGCTCTTCAAACGCAGGCTGCGACGTTACCGCTTGTTGCAGTCAATACCTCTGTGATTGGCCAGCGGGGTAATTTTGATTTGCGTAGCGATGGCTTTGATCGCTTCGAAAGTAATAGCGGGAATTTTAGAATTCTTGGACTGGCTTCACAGATTGCGATCAATGCGGTCTCTGGTAACAGCGGCAATCTCGTCATTTGCGGTATGAATGTCGGTCAGATCAGCAATTCGAACGGCAATGTTCTGATCGTTCGAGGGAATGTTGGCGACATTCTGAACTTCAGCGGAAATATCAAGCTGATTGACGGGCGTGTCCTCGGCTCGCGAACAAATGTGCCGGGCAACATCACCGAGGAATTCACTCAGTAGGTTTGTTCGACAGTGTTTCGACCCTAGCCGCCGTTAGGAATGGCTGGCTCTGGCTTAACAAGCGTTGGGTGAGTTCTTGTCGCTCGCGACTCCGCTGCTTCGCCGTCATCCATTGCGAAGATGTCATCGCTTATTAAACTTGAAACACTTTGCTCACACTGGGGGTGTTGCACAAGTTCGGCGTCACTCCACGGGCAATTGAGCAGAAACTTTTCGAGAATCTGTTTGCTGCGCTCGACGGCCATCGCAGTCCCTGGAACTTTTAAGAATCCATCACCTGCCGGGCTCCCGTGATCCAGATGATCGAGCTCACCATGGGCATTGGAATCCTGCTGGCTGTAGTCTTGGAAGTATCGAATTTTTCCAGAATTATCGCCGTTTTCCCAGCCGATGCGAACCACGTGTGCTTTTGAATACGAATCCTGAATGAGGTGGAGGAGTGCTCCGAGTGCGCGATACTGAAATTGGATTTGATTGGTGGCGTGAAAGAAAAGAACATTCTTTGGGAAGAGCGATACGGTCTTTCGAATCAAGAACTCATATGGAGTATAGTTCGCTTCGTTTGGTTCTGCATCGCGCTCAGCCTCAATCTTTTTAGATACGGCATCGTACGCTTTTTTAAATGATTCAAACGAGTCTGGTTCTGTTGCCATCTTCCAGCAATGGTACGAGAAGCGTTCGATCTTCTCTTTGATCTGCTGTGGCGTCATATTGGCTGAGCCCATGGCGTGCAGGTACTGGTATTCGCCAAAGTGACTCGCGGTTGTTGGATCGTGCGCTCGATCTTTAATGAGGTCGACAAATTCGACCGCGAATCCCAACGCAGGGCTGAAGCGAGTTGGATTCAATCGTTTGGATGCCGCGGTTCCTGGTAGCAAGTAGCCTTCTGGATCGTCATTGAACCGCACGCCTTCAATGAGGGCTTTGATCACAGACTTTTGAGCCGCGCTAATCTCTTGTTTACTTTTCAAGCCCTGGCGGACAAAGACTTCGTCTGAAAGGAGCTTTGCATCCGTGGCCGCTTTGCGAGTGATGTTCTCATGAATGGGCTGGCCATAGGTTTTTAAAAGGCCTCGCGCTTCGAGTGCATAGCCATGGGTGTTCATGGGATGCAGGAGCGGTAGTAAGCTGGTTGCTGCTATCGCTGCGATTGCTCGAATTGGATGCGCCATTGTTGCCCTTTTCCGATGAGAGAGTTGAATGAAATGCTAGTCTCGAGCGCACGGGTAAACGTGTTCGCCAATTTGCAGTGAGGCATGGCGGATCAGGTCAGTGCTCTTTTCGACGAAGATAGCGAAAGAACTGTCGTTGACGCAGGTTTCTCCTGCGCGAGTCATGAAGTCGTGCATATCGATTTTGCCACCAAAGGCACCGATGGCCGAGGCCGGGCGGCCGGCAACGCAGGTTCCTGTTTTTTCTGTGGTGATGGTGCCGGCAACGGGCAGGTCACCGTTCATTGTTAGAGCGATGCTTGCGCCAAACTCGTTGGCCCCGTCCTTACAGATCATGGTCATCGACTTTGAGGATGGACTATCAGTGCTTTCAGTTTCTGCGTGGGCCAAAGTTGAAATGAAAGTTGCGATGACGACCGCAGCCATCGCTGCAGCAACCATAAAAAGTCCATAAAAGAGTCCTGAGCCTTTGCGTTCTAACATATATCGTCCTTTTGGTAGACTGTATCGCGGGTGGGTATAGCCAGGAACGGGCCGTCGGCCCCATGAGTCGAGGCCCTTCTGTGGGTGATTTGAGGCCTCTTTGAGAAACACAGTGCGGTAACCCTTATATGGCGGTGACAGAATTGGGCACATCTTGGCGGGGTGATGGTCACGAGGAGAAAGAGCCGACGGACGCCATTCGGTCGGTGAATCATTTCGTACGCTTCTCGCTGCAACCCAGCACTTCAGTACTGCGCTCGGAGTCTTTTTTGACATCCTGTTCTGTCTGAATTAGACCATCGCTACCGATGCGCCCAAGGCAACGCCGCCTCATTCCAACCAAACACTTGCCGGGTGCCACGTTTGGCGGCGACCTCCTCAAAAACTCGCACGCAAAGTCGGAGAGACCGTTCTCGCCCAGGGCCGCCATTCACGTGGTGATGCGGACGCGAGGCCTCTTTTCGCTCTTAAAGCGCGGTCGAAGGGATCGTATTGCGCAGATCGTGGAGACCCACGCAAAGCGGCAGCTTGTTCACGTCCATCGCTTCGCGAATGCCGGCAATCACCTGCATTTTCTAGTGGAATGTCGCGAGCAAGAGCGCTTTCAGAATTTCCTAAGAGCGGTGAGCGGGGCGATCGCACTTCTCGTGAAACTCGAAGAGGGACAAACGAGAACAGAGAGCTTTTGGCTACAGCGCCCATGGACACGGCTTGTCGCTGCAAGTGGACGGGCGTTCGTGAGCGCGTGGCGCTACGTCGACCTCAATGAAATCGAAGGTGGGGCGTGGGGCATCACGCGGCGTGAGGCTCAAGCCATTCAGTACGGCGACCTTGGGCCACCGCGGCCTTGGCTGCGGTTGAAGGGGCGGATGTAGTGCTGGATTGCGAAATACAGATGCACAGGTTTACTGAGCATTTGTGGTCAACGAGCTGATTGAAAACGAGTGGTTTGAGGTGAGCCCTTCCGATGTTTGAGAGCAAATTCGAAAGTGCGGCTTTTGCAGTCGCAGCTTCCGGTTCTTCATGATGAATTCCTATTGGTGCAGAATTCTAACATCGTGATCACAAGCATAATCGTACACGAGTGTTGTTTTTGGGATTCGGACATCGGTGAGTTGATTATTGTAAAATACGTGACTTTCAATATACGTCACGCCGTTAGGAATTTGAACACTCGTCAAATTCTTCTTAGAAAACGTGTAATCACTGATACGATCAATCCGCACACCGTCGATAACATTTTTGATAAACGGGAGCATGGCGCTACGTCGTTACCAAAGCAAGGGAGTTCTCTTTGACCCGAGGGTTCAAAGAGAACTCCCTTGCACCTTAAATTAGGACCGTTCCATGCGGCTTCAAAACTAATCGATCCGTGACATGGCGGCGTCACGCCTACTTCGCGTTCGGCACCGACAAAACAGGATAATTTCTTTCGTCGCGAATTCGGTATTCGACCGTTTCACCTTGGTCGTAAGCCATGCCGTTAAGAACACAGCCGGAGCTTACGACTTCGAAGTTCGCAGTGTCAGCGTCTCTTTGCGCGACAGCTTTTAATGAGCAGCCGCCGGCGTTCACCACAGCACCCAAAGCGAAACTGAATTTTGGAAGCAAGAATTCGAGGTTGTCCGAACGCGGATCGGAATTTCGCCATTGCTTCACGCACGACGAAAAGTCGCCGTTCGTGAGTCCGATACACTGTCCAGAATTGCCATTCACCATCACATAGCCAAGCTCGAGCGACGAGTTAGACGAATCGATCTTCGCGCCTTCGAGACTCATCGTCTCGCCATTTTCGGCCTGAAGTTTGATGTTGAATGACCTGGATCCAGTACCTATCGACTCGACATTTTTGAATGCGACCGTTGAACCATCAGAGGCGACTCGAGTCAGAGTGATGGTCTTCGGATCAGTCTTGTTTTCAACTTTGTAAAACGTCAGATTCAGCTGATTTGAACACGCTACAAAGTTCGACGATTTCAAGTTCCAGGCGACCGAACACTTATTTGCACCGTTTCCTTCGTAAGAATTTGCCGCAATCGGAATCGTCGCGGGCGGACTCATTTTCGGTACTTGCGCTGCCCACTTCGGATCATCGCCCCAGCATTTTACGCCGTCATCATCGGTCGCACAGTAATGTGATGGAGTATAGACGACCGAGCTCAGATTCTTGAAAGCCGGCGCCTTGATCTCTGCGTCGGGTATGCGAGCGCCTTGAGACCAGCACATCAGTTTGCCGGTGGCGACAGCGCAGAGTCGGACATTTTTCTTGTAGTCCCAGTTTTGCGAAAGAGACTGCACGCCAAGGATATCCACGCGTGTTTGCTCGCCCGCAATCGGGTACGAACACAGAATTCCACTATCGTCAGCAACGCACGAGCCGGCTTCAGCCGACATGCTGCGCGGATTTGCTAGCTTCGCTTCAGCTCCGAAGATCGTGTTTTGACCCGGATTCACCCAGCCCCAACACTTGAGCAGGACGCCTTTCGAAGTAGAGTCGAAAGCGCAAATTCTTCCGTTGCCGCCAGAAATCATCGTCGGTTTTTCCAGTGTAGGTTTGCCACCCATCCAAGAATCCCACCGGCGGGTGTCGTCGCCAAAGCAAGATACATCGTGATCCGCGTCGAGCACGCAGGTTTGTCCTGCGGTGATTGCGATTTGTCGCAGACCTTTATAGTTTCGCTCGTGCGATTCGCGGTCATCGGTGCACTTCACCGTTTTTTCACTCATCACGCACGCGCGGCTTACGCCGTTGTTGTCGTTAATGGCGACTTGTTTTGGATCGCGGACCGAACCAAGTTCTTTCTTGAATTCCGAAGCTCGTTCGCCCCAGCAATAGAGGCGACTATTCGCGATGGCACAGGCCGTGTAGTCGCCGACCGCGAGACTTGTGACCGGTGAGTTTCCATAGGGCCCCGTCGGCGTTTTCGGGTCGACTCCGGGAGAGGCCGCGCCCGGAGATGCTCCGCCGCCCGAGCCGCCGCCGGTGCAGCCGACGATCGCGCTTAGCGTGAAGACGAGAGTAAGCGTAAGAACCCAAAGCGGCGATATGGAACCGGAGTGTTTTCGCATGTGCCAAAATCCTTTTCTTTCGGATGTAAGAAATCTAACGAACTGCCGCAAAACGGCAGTGGTCGCGCGTCCGCGAATAATACGGCCTAGTTAAACAAGAACGAGACATCTCATAGCCAGCGCCGGGCCAGCGCTCTCGTTCGTTATTCGCCGAATATGGGGGAGGAACGGTTGATCAAAACCGAAGGCTTTGAGCGTATCCTGACTCGAGGCCTTCGCGATGTCGCCCACCGCTGGGCAGAGAGCAGCCAATAAAAAACACAGTGTGACAACGTCCTTCTAGACGGTGACATGAACGGCAGGGATGGTTAAATCTTTTCCCATGTTTGATTCACTGAGCGACAAAATTCTAGGCAGCCTTAAGAAGATCCGCGGTCAAGACCGCATCACCGAGGACAATATCCAAGAGGCGATCCGCGAAATTCGGATGAGTCTGCTTGAGGCCGACGTCAATTTTAAGGTCGTCAAATCGTTCATTGATGCTGTTAGGGAAAAGGCGCTTGGCGCTGGTGTTTTGCAGGGTGTCTCTCCGGCGCAGCAATTTGTTAAAATCGTCCACGATGAGCTTGTGCGTATTCTTGGCGGGCAAGCGGTCGAACTGAACTTGAAAGGCGATGCTGCGGGC
>JAEUWE010000451.1 GCA_016791465.1 Pseudobdellovibrionaceae bacterium | reverse complement strand
TAGCGGCCTCTGCTCGCGCTTGGGTCACCACTTTGTCGTACTCATGCAAAGCTTCAGCTCTCGACTTGTCGTACTCCGTACGAATCGCAGCCGAAACCGATTTCGCCTTCTGTTCGTACTCGGTATTGATCTCAACCGCTTCGTTGAGCATGCGTGTTGCGCGCTCTTCGTTACCGACTGTGCGCGACTCGCGCTCGCGGAGAGCCTTTGCATAAGGTTTGAAAAGAAAATTAGAGAGAGAAAGATACGCGACAGCAAAGCATGCGACGTGAATCCACAACGTGCTGTTGATACCGAGAGATTTCAGCAGTTCCATAGTGACGAACCTTGGCCGACAAGCCCTGTTTGAGTAGCGGCTTTGAGTAGCACTGCGCCAAGATTGCGGTCAAGGCAGGAATCACGACTCTTTCGGCATATATGACGCACCTTCGAAAGTAACACCTTCATCGATTCTTAGGCTCGGCGTCGTTACGGTGCCTCTAAAAATAGCAGGCGGGTGCATGATGACTCTTTTTCGCGCAGAAACACTGCCTACAAACGTTCCGGAGATCACGACGATGTCCGCCTCAACCTCAGCCTCAACCGTGGCTCCCGGATTGATCACGAGAGTGTCGCGCGTAAAAATCTCGCCACGAAAGTTTCCACCGATTCGGACGACGCCCTCAAAAGAGAGCTTTCCCTCAAATGACGCCCCCTCATCGAGGAGCGCCGTGAGGCGCCCATCGGTCAGTGCTTCGTCAGACGTCAGGCTCGGGAAGATCCGATCGGATTTTCTGGTTTTACCGGATTCGACTTCGCCCATCCTCGACGCATCCTTTCGACAATCTCTGTCAGCTGTTCGTCCGAGTGAAAATAGACACTCAGTTTGCCGCGGCGGTCTGCATAGTCAATAACGACGCGCGTTCCGATTAATTTCTGAAGTTCAGAGGCCAACGCCTCGACCAATTTACTTGAGACATTCGCAGTTCCAACGGAGACCGTGGCGCCATGGGGGCGGGCCATAACGGCTTTCTTTTCACTCACTTTTCGCTCAAGTGCTCGGACCGATAGTTTGTCGCGGACTGTTTCCTTGGCCAGTGCAATTTGCTCAGACATCGAGTCCAGACCCAAAAGAACTTTTGCATGACCAGCGGAAAGGGATCCGCCACCAACCATTAATTTGACCTCGGGCGGTAGCACGAGAAGGCGTAGAGCATTCGCTACTGTCGAACGCTCTTTCCCTAAACGGTCGGCGACTTGAGCCTGAGTCATCCCATACTCTTTCATCAAGACATCGTACGCCTCAGACTCTTCGATTGGATTGAGATCGGCGCGCTGAATGTTCTCAAGAATGGCCCACTCAAGCGTCTTCTGCTGATCCGCTGTTTTGAGAATAACCGGGACTTCCTTTAGGCCCGCCATCTGAGCTGCACGCCAACGACGCTCACCCGCGATGATCTCAAACTCTCCCTCCGCCATGCGACGTGCAGTGATCGGCTGAAGAATACCCTGCTCTTTAATAGAGGCTGAAAGCTCACGAAGCGGTTGGTCCTCAAAAACCTGACGGGGCTGCTGGGTGTTTGGCTTCAATTTCTCGATCGGGATCTGCCAAATACGAACTTCATCCGGAACATTCTGAACGATGACTTGAGTTGGCTCGGCAGCAACTGGCGATGGAACGGCAGAGGCAACGGCTGCAGGCGCCGTCGCAACCGCTTCGCTCGGAGTTTCAACGGCAGCACCGAGAAGACTACCCAAACCACGGCCAAGTCGCTGCTTACTCTGAGTTTTGTTCTGTGTTGGTTGAGTGATTTCAGGCATTTGGACCCTCCGAGAAAACAGGTGGCTGGATATCCGCGAACACTCGTTTGTCGAGTTCGTCAGCCAGCTCAAGGTATTTCAGTGCACCGACGGACTTCGGTTCGTAGGCGATAATCGACTGACCGTGTGAGGGGGCTTCGCTCAGTCGCACGTTGCGAGGAATAATCGCTTTGAAAACCTTGTCGCCAAAATGCGTTTGAATTTCAGAAACAACCTGATGGCTGAGGTTGTTGCTCGCGGCAAACATCGTGAGCAAAATGCCTTCAATTCTCAGTTCAGGGTTGATGTTCTTTTTAACAAGACCCGCGGTCGTCAAAAGCTGACTCAAACCCTCAAGGGCATAGTACTCACACTGGAGAGGAACAAGGAAGGTATTGGCCGCAGCAAGGGCATTGAGAGTCAATAGACCAAGCGAAGGCGGGCAGTCGATTAAAACGTAGTCATATTCTGAGGCAACAGCGGCAATCGCCTCACGAAGGCGATATTCTCGACGCTGCGCATCCACGAGTTCAATCTCGGCACCGACGAGATCTGGCGTCGCTGGTGCAACCGTTAGGCGTTCCTGAGATGTGGGTAGGCGAATATCCGCAATGGTCTTTTCACCAATTAAAACGTGGTAGATATTGGCTTCTTGATACTCATGCTTCTTGAGGCCGAGGCCACTTGACGCATTTCCCTGCGGATCGAGATCAACAAGGAGGACCTTTCGGCCTCGATGTGCCAGGCTCGCCGACAGGTTAACCGATGTCGTCGTCTTCCCGACTCCGCCCTTCTGATTCGCGATACAAATGACTCTAGCCACGTAACCCTCCGCTGGTGTGTCTAGAATTGTTAGACTCCGTCGTAGAACAATTTTCAACTCATTTTGAATGAGCAACGCGCCGATAGGTTGATTGATCATGAATGTTCCACGTGGAACATCTGATTACACAGCTGGTGAGGTGATTGATCATGATCAGGCAAAAGCAGATTCTGAGCATAGTCTGCTTATCTTTCTTGTTCATTCTTGGATGTTCACGCCCAAATCCAACGCCGGAACTGATTGATCCAATCTACCGCGATATCGGAGAAAAGGCAGCACTGGCGAAGGCAGAGGCCGACAAGGTATCCGAGGAAATAAAGACGGCCAAGGAGGAGCTTGAAAAGCTTCCTCCACGAGACCCATCACTAAGAAAGATGCGCCAAGACCTAAAAAACAAGGAGGCAAAACTTGTTCAGCTTGAGCAAGAGGCGCTGTACTACGAAATTCGGGCCGAAAAACGGAAGGCCTACGCGAGGGAAGACTATCTCAAGGCATTTAACGCTGGAAAGCCTTGGCCCAATCCAGAGACTAAAGAAGCTTACGAGTTGGTTGGGAAACTGAGGGCGGCACCACGAGAATGGAGCAAATCGGTTCCAAAAACCGATCGCTATAACCGAAAGTCGATTGATGAGACCCGAAAAGAGATCGAGGAGAAAGCCAAAGCCGCTTCAAAGGGTGGTTCCGGTGAAAAGCCAGCCCATTGAGGCCGGAAGTGTTCCACGTGGAACATTTCTACTTCTTGGTAGCCTCAATAACGACAAACTCGGCATTGCTCTCGGGAATTGAGTATTGCCCCACCATCTGCGTATTCCACACAGAAAAAAGCTGACTTGGAACGTCGGCAACCTCACGCGCCCAGCCTTCACCCTTCATCATGAAAAATCGACCACCTGGCGCCATCGACTTCCGAGATAAGAGCAACGATTTACCAATCGGAGCAAAGCCTCTCGAAACCGCAAATTGAACCGATTCATCCTCAAGGTCCGCAATATCACGCGTAATGAACGCAATGTTCTTGAGTCCCATAGATGCGCCCGCATGTTTCAAAAACTCGAGCTTACGAACATCTCTATCGATCACACGAAACTTGAGGTCTGGCGCGAGCGCAGCAAATATGATTCCCGGAATTCCATTGCCACTGCCAAAGTCAGAAACCGTGCTTCCAGGAGGGATCAGTGTCTTTATGATGCACCATGCCATAACCGCATCGGCCACATGAACAGAATCCGCTTTGGGAACAGTGCTCGCACTAATGAGATTTAGATTCTTATTAAATCGACCCAACTCTCGCAGGTAAATCTTCAACGCCTGCAGTTCTGCTTCCGATAAATTCGGAATCCACTCCGCTAGACGAGAACCATCAGGCATCAACTCCGCTTTCAAATTTTCGCTCGCCATTATCTCGTTTTTCCTTTCCCTTCAGAAAAACAATAATTGCCTGAACAGCAGACGGGTTCACGCCGCTCATTCGGCTTGCTTGACCCAATGTCTCTGGTTTCTTCTCGAGAAGCTTTTCCTGCTCCTCCTTCGACAAACCTCTTATCTCGTCGTAGGGAAGGTCGAGAGGAAGTCGGGTCATTTCCAATCGTCGAACAGCAGCAATCTGCTCAAGTTCACGATCGATATAGCCGGCATATTTAACTTGAATCTCAATTGGCTCAGACACCTCTACAGGCACCGGTTCGAAACCAAAAGACTCAAGGTCCTCATAACCAATTTCCGGTCGACGCAATACTTCCTCGGCCGTCATCGGCTTCAGAAGCCTTGCGGTACCTAACGCCTCAAGCTTCTCTTGAGTCTCCGCATTGGGTACCAGTACACAATTCTTCAGCCGCTCACTCAGACCTCGCCTTTGGTCGAGTACCGCCTCCAGGTGGGCCTCTCGATCCGCACCTAGGATACCAAGACCTTTGGCTCGGGACCAAAGCCGTTCGAGGGTATTGTCTTCTCTTAATACAAGTCGGTACTCCGCACGCGATGTGAACATCCGATACGGCTCACTCGTTCCCTTCGTCACCAAGTCATCGATGAGGACGCCGACATAGGCTTCGTCTCGTCTTAAGACGAACGACTCTCTCTCTTCATTCCTTAACGCAGCGTTAACCCCAGCGATAAACCCCTGAGCGGCAGCCTCTTCATAGCCACTCGTTCCGTTGATCTGACCCGCCAAGAACAATCCCTTCACAGCACGAGTCTCTAGGCTATGCCGAATCTGTGTCGGCTCGATAAAATCGTACTCAACCGCGTAACCGTAACGGAGAACCTCGACATTCTCGAGCCCCGGAATGGTACGAAGGAACTCAAGCTGAACGTCTTCGGGAAGGCTTGTCGAGATGCCCTGCAAATAAATCGAATCCGTCGATAGCCCTTCAGGCTCCAGAAAGGTTTGGTGGGAAATCTTATCAACAAACCGCGTGATCTTGTCTTCAATGCTTGGGCAATACCGCGGGCCTCGACCCTCAATATTTCCGCAGTACATCGGGCTCTTATCAAGATTTCGTCTTATGATGTCGTGAGTCTTCTCACTCGTATGGCTTAACCAGCATGAAACCTGCGGTAGACTTAACTCCCGTGCACTTCGCGCGGAAAATGGATAAAAACGCTCGTCGCCACGCTGTTCAACCGTTTTACTGAAATCAATCGAACCCGCCTTAAGCCTTGCAGGAGTTCCAGTCTTCAATCGCTGAACAACAAAACCGATCGATCGCAACTGATCACTAAGACCAACAGTCGCGACATCTCCGATCCGTCCGCCCTCGCGTTGCTCCAGGCCAACGTGCATCACGCCACGCATGAATGTACCGGTCGTCATGACAGTTGACCGAGCCCGAATCTGAGAGCCATCGGGCAGAACAATACCGTAACAAACACCATCTTCTAAAATCAGCGACTTCGCCTCACCGGCGACAATTTGAATGCCGGGCTCAGAGCGCACCGAACGTGTCATGAACTCAACATAGAGGTCTTTGTCACATTGCGCTCGCGAGCCACGGACCGCTGGTCCCTTTCGCGCATTCAAACGTTTAAACTGAATACACGTTGCATCCGCGGCGAGACCCATCTCTCCACCCAGCGCGTCAATTTCCCGGACCATGTGTCCTTTTGCCAAACCGCCGATCGACGGATTGCAACTCATATAGCCGATTCGACTCGTGTTTGTTGTAACAACACAAACGCTTTGCCCCATGCGAGAGGCGGCGAGTGCAGCTTCAACTCCAGCATGTCCGGCGCCGACAACAATGACGTCAAAATCAAAATTTGAAGCCATACCGCCTACTTCCCCAGACAGAATTCTTTGAAAATCCGATCGATAACCTGCTCGTGAAACACTTTTCCAAGCAGCTCGTGAACCGCCTTGAGTCCCACCTGAAGCTCGTACGCGATTAACTCCGGACTCGCATCCTTTTCGATCAAATTCAGCGCCTTGACCACTGAACCTTGAATCTTTTTTAGACCCTCAACATGCCGAGCTTGAGTGACGAGGCCGGCGCCGCCAACACCCTCAATCTCGCGTAGCGGACCCGCAATCATAGTTTTAAGTTCACCAATACCATCGCCGGTCACCGCCGATCCAAACACCGTGCGGCCAGCGACACCGAGACGTTCGGCTTCGGCCTCAGCCGTCGCTCGCCATTCTCCGGTTCGGTCCAAGTCGATCTTGTTGAAAAAGTAATGCTCGGCCTTCTTTGCACCACGAACAAAATCGGAAAACCCAACGCGCCAATCAGTGTCGCTGATGTCGATCACCACGACCACAGCATCCGCAGTGTTCCGGGCGTGAAGGCTCTTCTCAACGCCGAGCTTTTCAACGACATCCCGAGTTTCACGAATCCCTGCCGTATCAATCCAACGAATCGGAGTCCCATGAAAACGCGTCTCGACTTCAATCCAATCCCGGGTTGTACCGGGCTGGTCGGTGACAATAGCGCGCTCTTCCTCGACGATTGCGTTCAATAAACTCGATTTACCGGCGTTTGGCGAACCCACCAGCGCAACCGCCAAACCATTCCGAAGAAGCCGACCTTTTTGGTAACTCGAAATCAAATCGCCGACCCTAGAATTGAGCCTTTGAGCTCGATCCAGAAGATCCTTTGACGGTTTCAGCTCAATCCCATCAGACGAAAAATCAATGCTGGCCTCAAGTTGAGCACCAATCCAGACCAAATCGTCCTCAATCGCGCTAAACTTACGACTCAGCTCGCCTTTCAGTTGTGAAAGCGCAGCAGCAGAACTCTCCTTTGACCGACTCTCGATCAAACCCAAAATACCTTCGGCTTGAACCAAGTCGACTCGTCCATTCAAAAAAGCCCGATAAGTAAACTCACCCGGCCGCGCGAGACGCGCGCCCTGCCCAATCAAAAGTTCAAGAATTCGCGACGAAATCGCATCTCCACCATGACAGGAAATCTCGATCGTCTCTTCACCGGTAAACGATCGACCATTCGCAAAATAGGCGATCAGAACCTCATCGACCAGGTCACCAGAAGCCGGATCTTTCAAACTCCCGAAGTAAAGACGGTGGGACTCGGGACATGAAACTAAAAAAGGCGCTAGACGGGAAACCGTCGACAGCGCCTTTGAACCAGAAACCCGAATAACCGATATCGCACCCACACCAGGAGCAGTCGAGATCGCACATATTGTGTCCTCGTCACCTGGTCTGGCTGGAATCATACTGTCTCTGCATTTTCCTCGCGATCATCAGCACGTTCGTCCATATCTTCACGAACTGCGCTTTTCGCGGGATAGATTTTAATCTTCTTAAAAAGACCTTCGCCGATCGAACGGCTCCGAACCCGCTCATCACCAGCCAAATGTTGATGAACTGTCTTGCGGTCCTTTGGGGCCAATGCTCGCATGTACTGTGACTTGCCAGATTCCAAGCACTTGTCTTTCAACTTATCGGCCAAGTCGACAAGCGAACGCGTCGACTCTTCACGAAAGCCGTTACTATCGAAGTGAACTTCGACTCGCGCATCTGGAAGCTGATGCTGCAAAACGCGCTTTACTAAAAGTTGAAACGCATCGAGGAGCGAACCATCTTTCTCCGTCAGAAGCTCTTCATCCGCTCCCGACATCTCAACCGTGATGTCCTCAGTTTCGCCGTTTTTGACAGTTGAAACATTGAACTCAAGCTCAAACCCCGCGCGTTCCATCACCCCATTCAACGTCTCTTCAACAATAGACACAGCATCGCCGCCACCCTGAACGCCCGCACCAGAACTCGATGTGGATTTTGCTC
>JAEUWE010000327.1 GCA_016791465.1 Pseudobdellovibrionaceae bacterium | reverse complement strand
ATGATGATCACTGTATGTTAAAGATGAACTCAGCCGGCGCCATCTCTCGCTTCATGGGAACTTGTGCCTCTTCTGCTGGATGGCCAGGCGGTTCAACTGCCTCAACGGCCGTCCTTCGCTACCCAACCGGAATCACGATTGACACGAACTACTCGGCCGACGGCAACTTCTTCTTCGTTGATGGCCTCGATCAGGGCACCGGTCGCGTCCGTTACGTCAATTTTAGAACGTCGGGCATCACGGTCGCAGGCGTCAGTATCCCCGCCGGTAGCGGAGCGAACCCATCGGTCACGACTGTGTTCAGTCTCTCCAATGCCAATCAGGGACGTCTCTACGGAGTTGCTCAGTTTGGCAACCAGTTCTGCTACTCAAGTGGCGACTTTGGCAACGGTAACAACGGCGGACATAACGTCACTTGCCGCGATCTCAGCAGTGCCCTTGGCGCGATCACACTTCGGGTTGGACCTGACGAGATCACGAGCACGGTTCGCGGCGGTGGACCGCTCGGCACGGAACAAGAGAATGTCGCCTCGACCTCAGCGCGACTCTATGCTCCAAATGGCCTTGCGTTTGATGCCGACGGCAACCTGTACATTGCCGATCGCTCAAACCATCTTGTGCGAATGGTGCGTCGCTGGTTTAATTAGTCATCATGACTCGTTCAAAAAAGACTTCAATTATTGTCGCCGTCTTCGTACTTGCCGCCGTCGGCGCGGGCATAGCTGGCTATCTTCTTCGCGAGCGAACACGGGCGACCATCAACGAAATTGCAAGTCTCAGTGTAACCGCGAACGAAACGCGACAAGACCTCTTAAGCCTTTATCGCTCAAGGCTTGATCGCGCCAAAGCCCTTCTTGAAGTGCTCGAGGCCCCGGCAATCAAACCAGAATGGGCCAACACTCAAAACTGGCGTGCGGAGACGGCAGCAGACCTCGCAGCGCTCGATCAACAGCAAACCGCAATTTCAAGTCACCTCGCGAGCGTCATCAGTCAGACCGAACCGCTTGCAAAACCCGAACTGACTTTTCCGAAAGACTCTCCTCTTGGCAAACGCGTTGAGAAAGCGCGGGCCGCATTTCGTGACTATGAGAAATTCGAGCAGGATATCGTACGCAAGCGACGCTTCTACTTTGATCTCGCACAAAGACACGAAACGCTACGCCAGCACGTCGGCCTCGCCGAACGGCCAGCCGAACTCCCGCTTTTCCCGGCAGAAAAAGCATTACTCAAAAAAGAATAGCGGCACTCTGGGGACTACAAAAATCGCTCGGGCACGTTGATTGAAGATCGAACGCCGATCTGATCAAAACTTGCAGCAATCCAACGGTCCGCAGCTCCTCGTCCGAGCTCAAACATGTGCTGCAAAAAGGCAGGTTCAATCAAAAGCTTGGTCGCCGAGCCGAGCTGACTGAGCTCTGCTTCGCTCTCCACCATATGCATGAACACCTGTCGATAGCGATCGCCATCAAGTGCTCCTTTTTCGATGAGACGATTCACAAAATGAACCGCTCGCATTTCAGACGCAAGGCTCGCATTAAAGGAAACCTCCGACATGCGATCTTGAATCTCAAAGACCGATTTTGGCACCGTCGCACGACGCAGCGGAGAGATCTGAACCAGAACAATATCGGTCGTCTGACATTCATAAAACAAGGGATAGAGAGCCGGATTCCCCACAAATCCACCATCCCAGTAGTGCTGCCCATCGACCTCAGCCGCGTGGAACAGCAGCGGTAGCGCCGTACTCGCAATCAACGACTGCTCTGTCATCTCCTCGTTCTTAAAAACACGAATTCTCCCGGTCTCAACCGATGTCGCCGAGATAAACAGCTTCAAGTCGCGACATTCTCGAATTCGATCGAAGCGAATATGCTTTTGAAAGAGCTCATGCAGCGGATTGATTCCCATCGGATTCCAATGATAGGGCGAAACCAAATGTGTGAGCGAAGCAAAGAAGTGATAAGAAACCGACCAATCAAAACCAAAACGCCCAAACAACACATCGAGCGGATTTCTTCTGTAAGGCGTAAAGCCGTGCTGTTCACCAACTGCGATCCAAAAACGCCGAAGTGCTTCACGTGCGCCTTCTCGGCCGCCTTCAATTAAACCGGACGCGAGAACAAGAGCATTCACGGCACCAGCACTCGTACCCGACACGCCTTCAAAGGCGATCCGGTCGTCCTCCAGCAGGCGGTCAAGAACCCCCCAGGTGAATGCTCCGTGACTACCGCCGCCCTGCAATGCCAAATTGATGGTCTTCATTCCTCTATCATCGATGACCATAGTGAGATGTCTCAAAGAGAGACTTTACTCCACTCGACTGAAGTCAAGGCGCCAGTCTCCCGATAAGTCGATATGACCGCCAGGCCATCCCTTTTCAACGTTACCCACCAAGACAAAGACGGAAATACGCTAAACGTTGGAGATCGCGTTGGCTTTATCATGCGTGGATGGTTCTTGCCGCGCGAGCAGGAGTCCTTCGGCATCATCACCGAAATCGACACTCGCGGCGGGATCAGAATCCAAGTGATTGAAAACTACAAGCACTTCACAACAAGTGGACGCCTCGCCTGCCGCGAGACGCATATTTACTTTATTCACCATGTCTACGACCCAAGTCAGAAGGCCCGGGTCTACCACAAGGCGGTGCACGACCACGAATACGCGCTGTATCGGGTCGATCCAGACGATGTCGAAAAGAAGCTCGCTCATGCCCGTGAAGTCGATCGACAAATTGAAGAAGAACTCCACCCCAAGCTCGAGACTGTCGACATCGTGCATAGCGTTCGTAAAAAATAGCGACGGACGCATTTTCCTTCGGTTAAAGTAGGACCTCCAGGAGGTCTTACGATGCGCCATTTCAGTCTTCTCATCACGTCCTTCTTTCTAACTCTGACGACAGTGATATTACCGGCCGGTTGCGCCACAGCTCCCTCTCGAGTCGGCAATGCCGATGCCTCCGATGCATCAAAGAACACCGCCAGCAAAGACGAGCAGATTGCACACTTCTTCGAGGTCCTCGATGTCAATGGCGACGGCAAATTGAGCAAAAACGAAGCTCAGTCGGGATTCAAATACCTGATTGCCAGCTATGATCGAGGAGGAAAAACTGAGATCCTCGCGGCAAAACCGGGCGCAGACTCCAGAACCGGAAAAGCAAAGTCCAAACGACGACCAACCAGCCAAGACGCCACCCGTGCCTTCGAAGCTCTTTTCGTAAAAGACGGCGGTGCCACCGACACGATCAGCAAAGATGAGTTTAAAAAACTTGTCGTCAAAGCATCGGACAATCCAGAGACAGATCCCTTTGGCGCATTCTACGAGTAATACAAACGGAGAAATACTGATGAAAACACTGACCATTCTCGCTCTTTCGCTTCTTTTTAGTTTCGCAAGCGTCCCAGTCCTCGCGAAAGACGCAGCAAGTAAGCCCGTGAAAGTATTCTTTGTGTCACCAAAGGACGGGGCAATCGTCACGTCACCCGTCAAAGTTCAATTTGGGTTGGAGGGAATGAAACTCCGTCCCGCTGGCGAGGACGCTCTCGACAAAACATCTGGCCATCACCACCTCATTGTCGATGGAGCACCGTTCGCGAAAGGCCAAGTGATTCCAAAGGACGACAAGAATATTCATTTTGGCAAGGCTCAGGCTGAGGCCGAAGTCACTCTCCCCCCGGGAAAACATAAACTGACTCTACAGTTTGCCGATGGTGCACACCTGTCCTACGGACCAGAGCAGAGTGCGACAATCGAAATCACCGTGAAGTAATCGCAAGATGTCGCGCCCGCGCCTCGATCAGAAGTTCTGGACCCAGTTTGCTCAAAAGACCTGGGAGAAAAAGACTCTCATTCTTAAAGACGTTGATTCATCGCTCCGTCTGATCGACGCGGTACAAATCTTCAATTTGCTCGTTCGATTCAGCGATCGATGTCGGAAGACAAAAAAACTTGATGGCTTGAAGCTCTACCTCGATGGCGAACGCCAGTACAGCGACGAGATCCTTCATCTTTTACCAAAGAAACGAGATGGCTCGCTCGAAGGCTATCACAACCGAATGAACGAGATGTTCGCCGACTACTGCCTCGTCTGCGACGAACTCCTCCAGCTCGACCTCGAAGCCTGGAGAGAGCTCCTCACATTTACAAATTCGCTCCATCGGTATGTCGGACTACCCAACCGCTTCTCCGAAGTCGGCCTCTATCTTGGCAACTATAAAAAAACACCGTTCGGAGTCCACGTCGACAACTGTGGCGT